>CAYXMO010000131.1:0-8007 GCA_964465935.1 uncultured Rhizobium sp. | reverse complement strand
CGCGCTCGGCGCCAGGCGCCTGATCGTCACCGGGCTCGACCTCGCCAAGCGCGCCGGCGCCCTGGTCGCCGCGGCGACGCAGAACATCCCGCTCGCCCATGTCACCCGCTCGCCCTTCGTCGCGGGCGGCCTCGAATCCCCGACCTCGCTGTCCCTGGCGCGGCTTCTGCTCGACGAACAACGGAGCGCACAATGACCATCACCGCCGTCGGCTCGGGCAAGGGCGGCACCGGCAAGACGCTCATTGCGACGTCATTGGCGCACGCCTTGACGCATCAGGGCGAGCGCGTGCTGCTGTGCGACGCCGATTTCGGGCTCTCCAATGCCGGCGTGCACCTGGGACTGTCGGAAACCGGCGACCTCGGCGCGGTTCTGGCCGGCACCAAGACGCTCAAGGACGCGGTCGTGCGCGTGCGCAGTGCGCGTGCCGAGTTCGATCTTCTGGCGGCGCCCTCCGGTTCGGGCGCGCTGGCCAATGCCACAGCGAGCGCCGTGGAGTCGCTGGTCGCGACCCTGGCGCGCGCCAGCCAATACGACCGCGTGATCCTCGATCTGGGTGCCGGCGTCGAAACCAATGTGATGACGCTGGCGGCGCATGCCGACGAGGTGCTTCTGGTGGTGTCGCCCGATCCGGCGTCGCTGACCGACGCTTACGCATTTGCGAAACTCTTGCTGCGCCGCACCACGAGCCGCGTGCCGCAGATCGTCGTCAACATGGCGATGAACGCGACCGAAGGCCGCCGCATCGGCGATGCCCTGATGGCCTCGGCGCGCGCCTTCCTGAAGGCGACACCGGAATATCTCGGCTTTATCCCCGTCGATCCGCGCGTCGCCGACGCGGTGCGGCGCCAATCGCCGCTGCTGACGCTCTATCCCCAGACGCCGGCCGCGGTCGCGCTCGAAGGCATCGCGCGCAAGATGCACGGCAATACGGCACCGATGGCCGCTGCCGGACTGCGTTAACCTTACAGAGTCTTTTGCATCATTTTGCGCTGCCTCAATTCGCGGCACGGCGGAAGTGGTGTATGATCTCTTAACAAGCAGGGTTCCACGAGGGCGCCTGCGCGGGACGCGTCTGTCATCTTGGGGGTTTCATGTCTTTTCTGATGGATATCTGGCACGCCGTCTTGGCGATCGTGCACTCGTCGGACCTGCTTACGCTGGTCATCATGGCCGTGATCGCGGCCGGCGCCGGCATCATGATGTCGAGCTTGGGTTCGGTGCTGAACACGACTCTGGTGGCGCTGATCGCGTTCGCGCTGGTCGAGTATGCGCTGGCGATCACGGTCGGCAAGCAGAACGCCGCCGCCTATGCCAACACCGACTGGCAGGCCTTCCAGAATCTCCACATGCTGACGCTTTTGGCCTACGCCTTGATGTTCGGCGTGGTGATCGCGGTGGCGCACGGCATCCGCACGGCGATCGGCCGATAGCCGAGCGCCCTCAGCGCCTTAACCTTCCCATGGACGGGCAGCGGCGAAGCAGTTAGCTTCGCCGCATGACGCTCTATATCGTCCTGGGAGTCGCCGTCCTGATCGTCCTGTGGGCGATCATGACCTATAACGGACTGGTCAGCCGCCGCGCCCTAGTGGCCGAGGGCTGGAGCGGCATCGACGCCCAGCTCAAGCGCCGCGTCGACCTGGTGCCCAACCTGGTCGAGACCGTGAAGGGCTATGCCGCGCATGAGCGCGCGACCTTCGACGAGCTGACCAAGATGCGCTCGCAGACCGGCAGCCAGGACCCGGTGCAGCGCGCCGCCACCGAAGGCCAGATCACGGCGGCGATCGGCAAGATCATGGCGGTGGCGGAGGCCTATCCCGACCTCAAGGCCTCGGCCAATTTCCAATCGCTGCAGAAGGAGCTGTCGGACCTCGAAGACCAGATCCAGCTGGCGCGGCGCTACTACAACGGCGCGGTGCGCAATTTCAATGTCAGCGTGCAGCAATTCCCGTCGAACCTGATCGCCGGGATGGGCGGCTTCGCGGCGGCGAAGTTCTTCGAGCTCGACAATCCCGCCGACCGCAACGCGCCCAAGGTTTCCTTCAGCTGATGCTGCGGGCCGCGCTCGCGCTGCTGCTCGCGCTCGCCGCGCTGCCGGCGGCGGCGCAGGAGCAGCAGTCCTCGCAAACCCATCGCAGTCACGGCGGGACCGAGACGCCGGCGATCGTCACGCCGACGCCGCTGGCGGCGCGCGGCGGCGACGCCGATATCCTCGATCCCAGCGACACCACCGAGCGCATCACACGGTTCGACAGCGACATCGCCGTCGCCCAGAACGGCACGATGACGGTGGCCGAGACCATCGCGGTCTACGTCACCGGCGATCAGATCCATCACGGCATCTACCGCGACTTTCCGACGCTCTACACCGACCGCCGCGGCATCCGCGTGCGGGTGCGCTTCGACGTGATGTCGGTGACGATGGACGGCCACGACGAGCCCTACGCGACCGAATCCATCAGCAACGGCGTGCGCGTCAAGATCGGCGATGCCGATACGCTGGTCGGCAGCGGGCCGCACCGCTATGTGCTGACCTACATCACGGCGCGGCAGATCGGCTTCTTCGACAAGTTCGACGAGCTTTATTGGAACGTCACCGGCAATGGCTGGATCTTCCCGATCGACCGCGCCGGCACCACGATCCATCTGCCCAAGGGCGCCAAGATATTGCAGAGCGCGTCCTATACCGGCGCGCAGGGCGCCGACGGCCACGACGCGAGCGAAGACCGGCTCTCCGGCGACACCATCCGTTTCGTCACCACGCGGCGGCTCGACGCCGGCGAAGGCCTGACCGTCGCGGTCGGCTTCGCCAAGGGCGCGGTCACGCCGCCCTCGGCCGACGAGCTGCGCCGCGACTTCATCATCGACAATGCCAGCGCCATCGTGGCGCTGCTGGGCGTGTTCGCGCTCGCCATCTTCTATCTGGTGACGTGGTGGCATCATGGCCGCGATCCCAAGCGCGGCACGATCATTCCGCTGTTCGCGCCGCCGGCCGGGCTGTCGCCCGAAGCGGTGCGCTACATCCACAAGATGGCCTACGACCGCAAGGCCTTCGCCGCGGCGCTGATCAACATGGCGGTCAAGGGCGCGATCAAGATCACCGAGGAAGGTCACACCTACACGCTGACGCGGACGGGGCGCAATGTGCGCGAATTCGGACTCTCGGCCAGCGAGATCGGGATGGCCGACGCGCTGTTCACCGGCGACGACGATTCCATCGAGCTCAAGCAGACCAACCACACAGAGATCCAGCGGGCGATCAGTGCGCTACAAAGCAGCCTGAAGACCGAATGCGAGAAGCACTACTTTGTGACCAATAGCGGCTGGTTCATGGGCGGCATCGCCATCCTGGTCCTGACCGGCGTGGCGGCGGCGTTGTTGAGCGACGACGCCGGGACCGCTGCCTTCGCCACGGTGCTGGTGGGAGGGTGGGCGGCAGCGACCTCTTTCCTGCTGCACAAAGCCTTTGACAATTGGGTCAGCGTCTTGCGTGGCCCCGGTTCGCGCTTCCTCAATTTCCTGAGCGCCTTCTTCCTAAGCCTGCTTGCCCTGCCGTTTGCCGCGGTTCTCGTCGTCGGCATCGTTGGCTTCGGCTTGTCGATGACCTATGGCGCGAGCTTGGCGCTCGCGTTCGGCGGCATCCTGGCCTACGTCTTCTATCACCTGCTCAAGGCGCCGACGGCACTGGGGGCGCAGACGCTGGACCAGATCGACGGCTTCAAGATGTATCTCGCCACCGCCGAGAAGGACCGGCTGGAGATGCTCAACCCGCCCAACGTCACGCCGGAGGTGTTCGAGAAGTTCCTGCCCTATGCCATCGCGCTCGATTGCGAGAACGAGTGGAGCAAGAAGTTCGCGGCCCAGGCCGAAGCCGCCGGACGCGGCGCCGACCAGGGCTATGTCCCGGCCTGGTATGTCGGCCATTCCTTCGGGCGGCTGGGCGCCGCCGGCTTCGCTTCGTCGATCGGTTCGTCCCTCGGCAGCGCCGCAGCCTCGGCCTCGACGGCACCGGGATCGAGTTCGGGCAGCGGTGGCGGCGGTTTCTCCGGCGGCGGTGGTGGCGGCGGCGGCGGTGGCGGCTGGTAGGCTCTTTTGACGGTCGCGCGGCCTGACGCGAACCGGTTCATACGCTGTCGCTATGAACCACTTCGCGGGGCAGACGCTCCTAGCGCTTCTTCTGCTTGACGCTGTCGATCGCGACCGGCCCGGGACCCATGCCGACCAACAGCAGCAAGCCGCCGGCGATCGCCATGTTGCGCGCGAAGATCTCGTAGTCGGAGGCGCGGTCGATGGCGTTGGCGATACGCCAGAAATCGTGCATCGCCACCGAGGCGACGATGGTGAAGCCGAACAGCAGCACCGCGCCGTAACGCGTCTGAAAACCGAGCGCGAGCGAGAGCCCGCCCAGGATCATGACGATCAGCGCCAGGGCCAGCAGCAGCGGCGCCACCGGGATGCCCTTGAGCGCCATGAGCTGGATGGTGCCGTCCCATTGGCCGGCATAGGACATCGCTTCGCCGAGGAAGAACCACGCCAGGATCAGGCGCCCGACCAGCGGCGAGATGTATTCGGAGAACGACATGGCGGCGCCCACGAAGTCGAATCAGCGGCGCCATGATACAGTGCAGGGCTCGCGGCCCGGAAAATTTCTACAATACCGGGCCGGCGGCGCATGCTAGCGCAGGCATGGGAGGACGATGCGATGAACCATCACGTCCGCAACGGCCGGGGCACGATCCGGCCCTATATCTACGGCCCCTTGGCGCTGGAGGCGTTCGTCAAGAGGACGTTCGGCGCGCAGGAGATCGAGCGCAACGACGCGCCGGGGTTCCTGCATCTGGAGATGGGAATCGGCGATTCGATCCTCACCCTGTCGATGTGGAAGAAGGAGCCTTTCGCCGGCGGCAAGACGGCATCGACCTACGTCTATGTCGAGGACGCCGACGCGGCCTATGCCCGGGCTCTGGCGGCCGGCGGCACATCGGTGCGCGCGCCGATGGACGCACATTACGGCGAACGGACATCGACCGTGCGCGATGCCGGCGACAATGTCTGGTTCATCGCGACGTTCACCGGCAAGACCTTCGCGCCGCCGGGGAGCCGGGCATGAAGGCCGTTTTCGACCTGCTCGATCTCGTCACCCGCGACGTCGATGCCAGCGTCGCGTTCTACCGCCTGCTCGGCGTCAAGATTGCGAAGAACGCGGTGTGGCGGACCAAGACCGGCGCGCACCACGCCGACATCGAAATGTCCGACGGCATGAGATGGCATCTCGACAGCCCGCGGCTCGCGCGCGCCTATAACAAGGGCTGGCGGCAAAATACGGGTGGCGGGAATACGGTGATCGGGTTCAAGCTCGCAAGCCGGCGCAGCGTCGATGCCGCTTACGCCAGGCTCACCAAGGCCGGGCACAAGGGACTGCAGCCGCCTTACGATGCGTTCTGGGGCGCCCGCTATGCGATCGTGGCCGATCCCGACGGCAACCATGTGGGGATCATGAGCCCGTCCGATCCCAAGAAGCGTACCGCGCCGCCCGATCTCTAGACGCCGCTAGGCGCCGCGCAGCGCGTGCTTGCGCAGGTGCCGTACCAGCGCCATTTCGTCGAGGCGCGACTGGGCGCGGCGGGCTTCGATTTCCTGGACGCGCTTGGCCTGCTGTTCGGTGGCGAATTCCAAGCTCTTCAGATCCTGGAACGCGGTGTTGAGATCGCCCTGGGCGGTGACGCGCTCGCGCTCGATGTCGCGCAAGGTGGCGCGCAAGTTTTCGCGGCGCGCCTCGATGGAGCGCAGGAAGGACGGAAAAGCGAGGCGCCCGATGTCGGAATCGCCGGCGCGCTGGCGCTCGCGCGCCACGCTGTCTTCAAGGTCGGAGAGCTTGCGCTCGGCATCGGCCTTCATGCCGTCGAGCGTCGCCATCCGGCGCTTCATCTCGTCGACGCGGAACCGGCGCAAACGGATCAACGTATCCCCACGCTTCATGACCCACTACCTTTCCCCAGACGCATTGCCCATGATCTTCTCAAGAGCGCCATAGCATTCGGTAAACGCCGCCTTCTCTTCCTTCCTCTGAGACAGGAAGGTTTCGAGCTGCGGGTAAACCTTTACGGCCATATCCACTTCAGCATTCGTGCCAGCCTTGTAGGCGCCCAAGCGGATCAGCTCGGCCATGTCGTCATAGACCGCCATCGGGGCGCGGGCGCGCGCCACAAGTGCCTGTTCCTCCGGGCTATTGCAGCCCGGCATGGCGCGCGAGACCGACTTAAGGATGTTGATCGCGGGAAAGCGTCCGCGCTCGGCGATGTTCCGTTCCAGGACAATATGGCCGTCCAGGATGCCGCGCACCGCGTCGGCGACTGGCTCATTATGATCGTCGCCCTCGACCAGGACGGTGAACAACCCCGTGATGGAGCCCTGACCATGGGCAAAGCCGGGGCCGGCGCGTTCCAAGAGGCGCGGCAGCTCCGCGAACACGGTCGGGGTGTAGCCTTTGCTCGCCGGCGGTTCGCCGGCGGAGAGGCCGATCTCGCGCTGCGCCATGGCGAAGCGCGTCACCGAATCCATCAGCAGAAGGACATGCAGGCCCTGGTCGCGCAGCTGCTCGGCGACCGCCATCGCGACATAGGCCGCCTGGCGGCGCACCAGCGGCGGCTCATCCGAGGTCGCGGCGACGACGACGGAGCGCGCCAGGCCGTCTTCGCCCAGATCGTCCTCGATGAACTCCTTCACTTCGCGGCCGCGCTCGCCGACCAGCGCGATCACGATCGCATCGGCATCGCAATTGCGTGCCAGCATCGACAGCAGCGTCGATTTGCCGACACCCGAACCGGAGAAGATGCCCATGCGCTGGCCCTTGCAGCACGTGGTGAATGCGTTCATCGCGCGGATGCCCAGATCGAGCTTGGCGCCGACGCGGGCGCGCGACGCGGCCGGCGGCGGGCTGGCTTTCAGCGGATAGGGTTGCGGCCCATGCGGCAGCGAGCCCTTGCCGTCCGCCGGATTGCCGAAGCCGTCGACGACGCGGCCGAGCCACGCCGTGGAGGGGAAGATCGCGGCCGGGGAGTCGTCGAAATCGGCGCGGGCGCCCAAGGTCAGCCCGTCGAGATTGCCCAGCGGCATGACGAGGGCGCGCCCGTCGCGGAAGCCGACCACTTCGCAGGGAATTCTCTTGTTCTTTCCAGCGCTTAACGTGACCTGGCCGCCCAGGCTGATGGCCCCGGCGGCGCCGGTGACCTCGACCAGGAGGCCTTCCAGCCGGGCGACCCGGCCGAAGCGGCTGGTGGTGGGAATCGCGGCAATTTCCTTGAGCAAAGCGTGCATGGGGCCCTTTTTCGCCTGGCTTTCTGCCCGGCGGACCCCTGCATCTTGCCGACAAGGTTTTAAGTGGCGGTAAACTATCCAAAGCGAATCAAGGGGATGACACCCCTTGGCGGAACCGAATTTTAATTCGGCGTTCGTGGGTCCTGAGTTGCGGTTCGTCAATGCAGCAGATTGTTAACCAATTAAGCATAGGGTCATCGCGTGATCGACACGCAAGTGCGGTTCGCTGGCCTGAAGAAGGGGTTTTGAAATGCGCGTTCTCCTGATCGAAGACGACAGCGCCATGGCGCGCAGCATCGAGCTGATGCTCCGCAGCGAAGGGCTCAACGTCTACACCACGGATTTGGGCGAAGAGGGCATCGACCTCGGCAAGCTCTACGACTACGACATCATCGTGCTCGACCTGCAGCTGCCCGACATGAGCGGCTTCGAAGTGTTGAAGGCCCTGCGCGTCGCCAAGGTGCAGACGCCGGTGCTGATCCTCTCCGGCAACGCCATCGTCGAAGCCAAGGTCAAGGCGCTCGGCTTCGGCGCCGACGATTACATGACCAAGCCGTTCCACAAGGACGAGCTGGTCGCCCGCATCCAGGCCGTGGTTCGCCGCTCCAAGGGTCACAGCCAGTCGGTGATCACCACCGGCAAGCTGATCGTGAACCTCGACGCCAAGACGGTGGAAGTCGACGGCAGCCG
>CAYXMO010000130.1:0-8038 GCA_964465935.1 uncultured Rhizobium sp. | reverse complement strand
TGTCACCGACGGCTTCACCGGCAATGTCGCGCTCAAGACCGCCGAAGGCACCGCCAAGCTGGTGGCGTATTTCCTGCGCACCGCGCTGCTGCGCTCGTTCTTCGGCCGCCTCGGCGGATTTCTCGCCGGCGGCGCGCTCGGCGCGCTGCGGCGCAAGCTCGATCCGCGCGCGCTCGGCGGCGGCATCTTCCTCGGCCTCGACGGCGTCGTGATGAAGAGCCATGGCGGCACGGACGAGCTCGGCTTCGCCTCCGCCCTCGACATGGCGATCGACATGGCGCGCGCCGGCGTCATCGCCCGCATCGTCGCCGACCGCAAGGGCGTTCATCTCGACGAACCGGAGGCCGCCGCCTCGTGATCCGTTCCCAGATTCTCGGTGTCGGTGCGTATCTGCCGCAGACCGTGCTGACCAACGCCGAACTCGCCAAGCGCGTCGACACCTCCGACGAATGGATCCGCGAGCGCACCGGCATCCGCCAGCGCCATGTCGTGCGCGAAGGCGAGAAGACCTCGGACCTCGCGCTCGAAGCCTCGCGCAAGGCGCTGCTCGCCGCCGGCATCGACGCCGGCGAGCTCGACGTCATCGTCTGCGCCACCACGACGCCGGACCAGACCTTCCCCGCCACCGCCACCGCGCTGCAGGCGCGGCTCGGCATGAACCGCGGCGCCGCCTTCGACGTGCAAGCCGTGTGCTCGGGCTTCATCTACGGCATGGCGGTTGCCGACAGCATGATCAAGACCGGCATGGCCCGCACCATCCTGCTGGTCGGGGCCGAGACCATGAGCCGGCTGATGGACTGGACCGACCGCACCACCTGCGTCCTGTTCGGCGACGGCGCCGGCGCCGTCGTGCTGCAGGCGGCGGAAGGCGAGGGCACGGTGGCCGACCGCGGCGTCCTCAACACCAAAATCTATTCCGACGGACGCCTCAGCCACCTTCTTTATGTCGACGGCGGGCCGTCCTCGACCCAGACCACCGGGCACCTCAGGATGGAAGGCAAGGAAGTCTTCCGCCATGCCGTGACCAACATCTCGGCCTCCATCGTCGCCTCGGCCGAGGCTGCCGGGGTCAAGGTCTCCGACATCGACTGGTTCGTGCCGCACCAGGCCAACCAGCGCATCCTCGACGGCACCGCGCGCAAGCTCCATATCGACCCGGCCAAAGTGGTCTCGACCGTCGCCCAGCACGGCAACACTTCGGCGGCGTCGGTTCCGCTGGCCCTCGCCACCGCGGTCGCCGACGGCCGCATCCAGAAGGGCCAGCTGGTCCTGCTCGAAGCCATGGGCGGCGGCTTCACCTGGGGCGCCAGTCTCATCCGCTGGTGAATGCGGTGCATCAAAAGCGCCGCCCAAGCCTTTGAGTTGACGGCAAATCTCCTCGCGCCTACCTTTCGTTAGGCATAAGGAGTCGCCCATGACCACCAACACGCTGACGCGCGCCGACCTTACCGAGTCGGTCTTCCAGGCTGTCGGCCTGTCGCGCAACGAGTCGGCCCAGATGGTCGAGGATCTGCTCGAGGAAGTGTGCGCGGCGCTGGCGCGCGGCGAGACCGTCAAGCTCTCCTCCTTCGGCACCTTCGCGGTGCGGCAGAAGAGCCAGCGCATGGGCCGCAACCCCAAGACCGGCGACGAGGTGCCGATCGCGCCGCGCCGCGTGCTGGTGTTCCGCCCCAGCCATGTGCTCAAAGCCGTCATCAACGGGCAGACGCCCGATCTAGCCAAGAAGGATTAAGGCGTGCTGGGCTCCGCCGCCGTCCGCGTCAAATCTCCCGAAGCCTTCCGCACCATCAGCGAGGTCGCGGCCGAACTCGACGTGCCGCAGCACGTGCTGCGCTTCTGGGAAGGGCGCTTTGCTCAGATCAAGCCGGTCAAGCGCGCCGGCGGCCGCCGCTACTACCGCCCGGAGGATGTCGACCTGCTGCGCGGCATCCGCACGCTGCTCTACGGCGAAGGCTTCACCATCAAGGGCGTGCAGAAAATCCTGCGTGACAAAGGCCACCGCCACGTCGCCGAACTGGGACGTGTCGAGGCCGTTCCCTTCGCCGCCGAACTCCACACCGCGCCGCGCCCCGCTAGCGAGCCCGTGATCCGCGCCCCCGAGCCGCGCTCCAACGTCATCGCGCTGGAACGGCCGGTCGAACGCGAGCCGGAACTGCCGCTCGAGGCCGCGAAAGCACCGAACAATTATCTTGCCGAAGAAGAACGCGTGAAGCTCGAAATCCTGCTGGCCGAGCTGCTGCAACTCAAGGCCAGACTGCGCGCCCGCGCCGGCTGAAAAGCCGCGATTTGCCTTTGCCGGCGCGGCGACTATAGTCCGCGCCCTTCGTGGACCGTCCGCCCCTGGGACGGCCTAACCCCGCGAAAACATTGGATACGGAGCGTGGCGCAGCCTGGTTAGCGCACCAGTCTGGGGGACTGGGGGTCGTGGGTTCAAATCCCGCCGCTCCGACCAATAAAAACAAAGTCTTAAGTCCAAGTTGAACGACCGCCAAAGCAAGCTGGGTCACACCGGGGTCACAGATTTTGATAGCCGTCATTTTCACTGGTTTGTTGGCAACACGTCTTCACTTTTCGCGCATGGACTGACCCCAAGTCAGATGTCCATCGCCTTGGCCGCTTTGCGCCATTCCGCTGCCGGTATTTTGTGGCTTTCGATCTTCTGAGGGACGATGCCCAAATTCGCCGCCGGGTCTTGTACCGCCCAGCAGCGCTGATCCGGAGTCGCGAGATTTTCGACCACCACCAACAGAAAATTGTCCTTGTACTGTTTGGCGGCCAGCAATTCGTTCGGCGTGAAGGTCAACGTGCCGGCCGCGGTTGTGCAGCTTTTGACCTCGACATAGAGCACAGACTTTCCTTTGGACGCCCATATGTCGAATCCATAACCGCGGCGGTGACTGAAGTAGACCACCCGCCATCCCGACGCCGCCATGAGTTTGCCGACATAAATCTCGCCGCCGCGGCCATCGTTCGAGATCGGCGCCGGCGGTTCGGTGCCGATATCGGCGGGCGCCGGAGGCTCGGGGATGCGCAATATCTTTGCCGGTTTCACGGGCGCGCCGGCC
Organism: uncultured Rhizobium sp.; assembly: GCA_964465935.1. Lineage (GTDB taxonomy): Bacteria > Pseudomonadota > Alphaproteobacteria > Micropepsales > Micropepsaceae > Rhizomicrobium. Next base: position 4,973 of record CAYXMO010000130.1, on the reverse strand, counting down.
AAGGGGGGCTTTGCGCCGCCGCCTTTCGGTTCTGCCTTCTGAGGCGCTTTTGCCTCGACAGAGACGCTCGCCAGCGCCAGGACATGTCCGGTCCTCACCACGCTCGCGCCGAGAGCGAACAACGAAAAGCCATGCAGGCCCATGTCCCGCCAATTCTGGTAGACCTTGTTTGTGAGATTGCCGCGCAATCGAACCCGCGCCAGCACGGCGGCTTTCTCGTCCGCTGTTAGTTGCCGGAAGCGCCTTATTCCGTCGATCGCCCACGCGACCTCGTCCAGGGCGCGAATCCGCGAAACGAAGAGATCGAATTCGTCCCGGTCTATCCAGCCGCCGGTGGCCGTCATCACGGCGAGCGTAGCGGGATAGATTTTGACGCCGTAGTCCTCGTATTCCGCTTCGCGTTTGGCGGTGTAATAGGGCTGTCTGCAGAATACGATCTGCTTGAGTTGCTCCTCGAAGATGTCTTCCGGTTTTGCCGCGTTGGCGAGTTCCACGCCCGCTTTGCTCAGTCGTATCGGGTTGACGCTATGCGCGATCTGGCGTTCGACAAGTCCCAGCGGCTGATGGAGCGCCAGAAGCTGGTGGCGATTCAACCCGACTTTCGGATCGCCGGAAACATTGCCAACCAGCTGGCCTAGCCTCTGATAGTCCTTTGCCGAGAGCTCGACGAAATCTTGATCCGCTCCCCGGTCGGCAAGATATCTCGCGCAGTCGCTCAAGGACGCCGCATCCAGATGAACGCGCGTTATGGCAAACCAGCCATGCGCGCCGCTCTTGCCTTGCTTCAGCCGGGCATCGACGAGCCCTGTGAGGTCTTGGACCGCCATGTCTGCTGTCCACCGAATCGGCAACCGCCGGGAAGTTTAGTGGCGTGCTCTCGGCGCGGCCAAGCCGCGCGCAGCCGCAACGAAAGCTCAGCCCGGCTTCCTGAGCAGGACATATTGGTGATGCGTAACCGTCCCCTTGTCGCGAATGCCGTGGCTTTCGCAGTGCGCGACGCTTTCGTCACAGACGTCCACGAGCGAGAGATGCTCCGCCGCGATGTCGATCAGCGCCTGCGCCATGTTGCATTTGGCGCTCTTGCCGACATGGATCAGGACGAGGCCGCCCGGTTTCAGGCGGCGCGCGCATTGCTGAAAGATCGGCCGGTAGATGTCAAAGCTGATCTTCTGCCGCTCGTCCACGAACGACGCGGGGCGGACCTGAAAATCCTTCGCCTCCCATCCGGCAAACCACAGCCGCATCCAGTTGGCGGTGTGAAAGCGGGTGCTGTCGAAAAACGGCGGCGAGGTGATCACCGCGTCGAGCTCGTCCACCTCCTTGGGCCAGGGCGCGGTCGCGTCCTGATCGAAAATCCGTCCCATGCGCGGCAGGCGATCGGCGCCTTCCAGCGCCGCCAGGCTGCGCCCGACCTTGTCGGCGAGGCGGTCGTACAGCGAGCGGTACTCCGCCGGACCGGTGGGCGCGAACGGCGTAATCGGATGCGAGCGCCGGCTGAGGGCATAGGGGCGATTGCCGTGCAGGATGTGCAGCATCGCCGAGAACACCAGTGCGCCGGCGCCGTCGGCCGGCGGATGCTTGCGGAAATAGGCCCGCGCCGCGACGATTTCGGCCAGCGTGCGCGGATGAAAGTACGAAGGGATCGGGCCGTTGAAGCGGATCTGGTTGAGGGATGCGAGATCGACGTCGCGATCCGTTGCCGCGTCCACCGCCCGGCGCACGTTTCTCAACACCGCGGCGGCGGCTACGGCGTCCACGGGTTCGACCTTGGCGCGCGAGATCGCCAGGGCCGCGGGACTGATATCGAAGCCGTAGCCGATATGCCCCTGCAGCCTGGCTTCGAAGGGTATCGTGCCGACGCCGACGAAGGGATCGAGGATTCGCTTTGCCCTGCCGCCGACGAGGCTGGCGACCAGGCTGTGCGCCAGCGCGGGCTTCAGCTTGCCCTGATAGGAGCACAGCGAGTGCAAAGGGTGGCCCCAATTGCGCTTCGCCATGTCGCCTTTCTGGTGCCACAGGTTTTGCTTGAAGTCCGTCCAGCGCTTGGGCACCTGCGACGCCGATGCGCTGGCGGCGCGCGCGGGCCGGGCGCGCGCGCTCTTGCGGCGGAACACCTGGAGCGACTGATTCAGCTTGCGGCCGTCTCTGGATTGGCGCTCGCGCAGCACGACCTTGTCGACAAGGCTGAACCCCCGCGCCTTCATCAGGTCGGCGACGATGAGATCGGCCGGGACCCAGACGGAGCCATAGCAGGAATCTCCCAGGTCGATCGCCACCGTGCCGTTCGGCGCGACGACGTCCGCAAAGGCGTCGAACACCCGTCCCATCTCGCCGAAATAGCTGCGGACCATCATGGGAATGCGCACGTCATAGGCGTTTCCGGAAAACGCCGAAAGCACCTTGCGCAGGCGGCCGGAGCCGGCCTCGCCGACGCTGCCGCGCGACTTGCTGCCCGTCACGTCGTTGATCCCGGAGGTGATGGCGGCATCGCGCAAGGTGCGCAACCCGGCTCTGCCGTCAAGCAGGCGCATGAACCAGAGTTCGACCTTGGTGTTGCGAAAGTAGTTCGTCCCGTTCAGGTATGGCGGACTGGTGATGATCGCATCGACGCGCCGCCCAAGATGACGGCCGACCTCGCGGGCATCGGGACAGACCAGCGTCGCCGGCGCCGAGGCCCTGGGCGCGTCGTGCAGGTCGCTGGCGATCAGGCGGAGCGAGGCTCGCATCTCGTCGGCGATCTTGGGCGTGCCGCGCCGAAGCTCGTGCTCGGTCTTGTAGCGCAGATCGCCTCTGCGGATGAGAAGCGAGCAGGGGATGAGGCTTCTCAAGGCCGCCACTTGAAGAAAGGCGGCGATGTCCGGGTCCGCTGCCTCATACGCATCTAGCACGGTCCTGAGGCGCAGAACGTCCTGAAACGCCGCATCGCCGAAGAACGCGCTTTCGCCGAACGCCGCAGCGAAAGCCGCGCGCAATCGGCTGCACGGCTTTGCCGATCTGAGGATTTTGTCGAGACGGCCGGCAATGCTTTCCAGCCGCTGGGCGATGGCATCGCGCTCGGCGGCCGCCAGATTGGCGGCCCGCAGCTTGGCCTCGGTGATGAAGCGGCAGACCGGGTTCACCTCGGCATAAAAGGTTGCAATGCCGCGAACCGCGCCGGTCAGCGCCGTGGTGCCCGAGCCGCAGAAGGGATCGAGGATCGAGGATGCTTCGGGGCAGAAGCTGTCGATGACGGAGTTGACGAAGTCGGGAGAATAGCCCTCGAGATAGGGATACCAGTCGTGCAGGGGGCTGCCGCGCCCGCCCTTGAAGGTCGCCTGCAGCGCGAACGCGTAGTCCTTGGACCGCTTTGCCGGCGTTTGGTTGAGCAGCAGCGCGCGCGCGAACGCCGCCGTCGGCGCGCTGTTCTTCCGGGCATCGCTCTCCAGCTCGGCGAAGCTGTCGTAACCGATGATCTCGCGAATGGTGAAGCTGCTCAGATGGGCGACCTGGGCGAAGTCCCGCTCGCTGGCTTCGGGAAACGGGATGGTGAGTCCCGAGCGGCCGGTCGCCGCCCGCGGGTAATCGGAGAAATAGACCGTCTTGGTGAGTTGCGTCATTCCAATGCATCTACCACGCGATTGTATCTACCACACCCAAGCCGCTTGCCCGCCCTATGGCGGCGCAAGCCGGGCCGCTCCCGGAACGGAGATGGCGCCTAGGTGCTGCATCGCCCAGTGTGCACGATTCGCGCTTGACCGGGACTCCGCCGCACGGCGGGGACACAGCCGCGTTGGCGGCATCGGCAGGACGGCGATCCGCAGGCCGCAGCCATCCGTCCGCGGTCGCGAAAGGGCAAAAAAATTTCAGTCGCCCTCTTGAACCCATCCCTGCGAGCTACCACTTGAGGTTGAGCCGGTGCCCTCTCTGCGCCGGTCCCGCCTCTCGTGCCGCCTTTGCTGCGGTGCGCCGCGATATATGAAGCCTGCAGACGTCTTTTCCCGGCAGCAGCGGGGGAAGCGCCGATAAACGCGTCTAGCGGTCGTCGCTGTCTTCGTCGCCATCGTCGGCTGCCGCACGGGGCGGCGGCGGAGTCGCTGTGGCGGTATCGGCGGGAATGTCCTGGGCCACCGGCGCGGCGGCGACATCAGTGGCGCCCGGCTTGTAGCGCACGCCGGTGCTCAGGATGCTGGCGATGTCGAGGACATAGGCCATCGTCTCGGCCGGCAGCATCTCGCGCAGGCGCAAATGCGCTTCGAGCTGGCCCGGGCCGTCATTGTAGGCGGCGAACAGTCCGGGATAGCCGTATTGCCGGTACAGCAGGCTCAGATACGCGGTGCCCGCCAGGACATTGTCGTGCGGATCGTAAGGATCGGCGCCGAGGCCGTATTGCCGCTGCATCTGGCCCCAGGTCTGCGGCATCACCTGCATCAGCCCCATGGCGCCGGCGCTCGACGTAATCGGCTGGTTCTCGCCCAGCATCGTGCGTCCGCCGCTCTCGACCATCATCACCGCGCGGATCCAGATCGCGGGCACCCCGAAGCGGCGCGATGCCTCGTCGACGTAAGGATTCCAGCGCTCCAGCAAATTGCGGTCGCCCATCGCGAGCTCTCTGGTATAAGGCGAGGGTCCGGCCGGTTGCTTCGGCTCCGGAAGCGCGCGGATCGTCGCCGGCTTCGGCTGCGCCACCGCGAGGCGCTGCACCGCGGCAGGTTTGACCGGCGGGCTTTCGGTGCTCGGCGCGGTCGACAGGCCGAACGCCAAAATGCTCAACGCCGCGATCTTCGCGGCGGCGGGTGCCGTGTTCGCGGCTGCCCGCATGCCGCGCGCGCGAAGCCGATGCAGCGATGCTCTGTATAAGGACAGTCTACCCACCCGCATGTCTTGTTCGTATGCCCGCATCGTCGCCCCCGATTGCGGCGGCTCAGTGACGGGGATGTTTCGCCGGCATCGGCGGTGGTCGCTTCGATCACCTGGTGGGCAACCTGGCCGTGCTG
>CAYXMO010000129.1:6334-8053 GCA_964465935.1 uncultured Rhizobium sp. | reverse complement strand
TCAAGGCCGTGGCGCTGGCGCCCGATCTTTCGCGCCCCCGCCGCGCCCGCGCTTTCGCGCTCGCCGCTATCGGCCGCTTCGCCGAAGCCGAACGCGAAGCGCGCCGCGCCGCCGAGCTCGAACCGCTGTCGCTTGCCGCACGCATCGACGTGATCCAGATCCTGTTCGCGGCCCGCCGCCTCGGGCCGGCGCTGGCCGAAGCGAAGAAGGCCATCGCGCTCAGCGCCGGCGCTGCCGATGCCTGGAGCGCGCTGGGCTGGAGCCAGGCTTTCCTCGGCAATCACCGCGACGCCGCCGACGCGTTGCTCGAAAGCATCCGCCTGCTCGGCACCGACGCGGCGACGATCGCGCGCCTGCGCGCCGTCTTCGAAGAGGGCGGCTTCGACGTCTTCTGCGCCGCCGGGGCACAGCTGTTCGAGCAGCAGCGCGTCATGTTCGTGCCGCGCCCGATGGATTTGGCGATGCTGCACGCCAACGCCGGCGAGCCCGACGCCGCCTTCGCCGCGCTGGAAGAAGCCCTCGCCAAGGACGATCCGACGCTCCTGTTCCTTCCCTACCTGCCGCACCTCGACCGCCTGCGCAACGACCCGCGCTTCGCCTCGGTCGCGGCGCGGGCGCGGCCGGTGCGCTGACCGCAAGCTTTTCCCAAGCGCGAAACAAGGGCGCCGCAAACACATTCGGCGCCGCCAAAGCGATCCTCCTTTCGTCACCCACCGAAAGGACCTGCCATGTCGCTCGCTCTCGCCACCCCCGCACCGCGCTTTGGCGCGCTGCGCATCCTCGCCGTCGCTATCGGTTCCGGCGTCGCCGTCATCCTCGCCGGCGAAGCCGTCTGGATCGGCTTGATCGCCGCCTACACCAGGCATCCGACGCCGTTTCCCTGGTTCGTGCCGGCGATGGCGGCGGTGCTGGCGCTCGGCGCTATCTGGATGAAGTGGGGCCGCACACCTGCTTATGGCGCGGCGGCGCGGCGCGAAGGCGTGCGTCTCAACGCCGTGCCGCTCAAGACTTTCGTGCTGTCGCTGGCCGCCGGCTGGTCGACCTTCTTCGCCGGCGCCGGCGCGTACATTGCCTACCGCCTGTCGAGCGGGCTGGGCGGCGAAGTGCCGATGGCGCTGCCGCCGGGGCCGAAGCTGGCCGTCGTCGCCGGCCTCGCCATGGCCGCCATCGTCGCCGGCGTGATCGAGGAAGTCTCGGTGCGCGGCTTCATCCAGGGCCGTCTCGAAAAGGCGTTCGGCGTCGTGCCCGCCATCGCGATCAGCGGCCTGGTCTGGGCCTTGTTCCACACCAACCATTCCTATTTCGACACCTCGCCGTTCGATGTCGCGATCTGGTTCGCCATCTTCCTCGCGGTGTCGGCGATGCTGGGCACCATCGCGCATCGCACCAATTCGGTCCTGCCGGGCATCGTGGTGCATGCCGGCTTCGACAGCACCTACTTCGTCACCGCCGGGTTGCTGCAGCCCAAGATCGCGCCGCTCGCCTTCGTCGAGTCGCTGGGCACGCCGCAGAGCTTCCTCGCCATCGGCGCTGTGTTGGCGGTGATCGCGGCGATCTCGTGGACGCTGCTGTTCCGCGCCACAAGCGCCCGCTAGCGCCGCACCAACGAAAGCCCCCGCGGGCCCTGCCCGCGGGGGTCATTCGTGCGTCATGCGCTAATCCTCAGAAGCGGATCCAGAGGCCCGGCGCCCACATCCACTGATTGTGGTTCCAGTTCCA
>CAYXMO010000129.1:0-6234 GCA_964465935.1 uncultured Rhizobium sp. | reverse complement strand
CGCGTCGGCCTGATCAATCCCGAAGGCTGGCCGGGGCTCGAAGTCGGCTGGACCCTGGGCCGGCCCTATTGGGGCCAGGGCTATGCCAGCGAAGCGGCGGAGGCGGCGCTCCGCTACGCCTTCTTGACGCAGCCGGTCGAGCGCCTGATCTCCTGCATCGATCCCGACAACGCCGCCTCGCAGGCGGTGGCGCGGCGGATCGGCGAAAGCAAGGGCGAGTTCACCCATTTGCGCACCGGCGGCAAGGATCATCCGGTCGACATCTGGAGCATCACGCGCGGCGAATGGCAGCGGCGCATGGGAGCGCGCTCCGCCGAAGTGTGAGCGGTTCGGCCCAGAGCGCGCGACAATTAGAAAACTCGGCTTGACGTGCCGCGGGCCAGACCGCACTCATAGCCGCAATGACGGACGCCGCCCCCACGGTCTATCGCGACCGCGATTTCCAAGTCTTCGCCGCCGTCCGTTTCATCGTGACCATCGCGATGAACGTGCAGTCGGTCGCGATCGGATTGCTGATCGTCTCGCTGACTCATTCGCCGTTTGCCTTGGGCATGGTCGGGCTGTGCCAGTTCGGTCCGATGTTCCTGCTGACCCTGCCGGCCGGCGACCTCGCCGACCGCTTCGATCAGCGCCGGCTGCTCAGCGTCGTCCAGGCGCTGCAGGGCGCCTGCGCCTTGCTTTTCCTGCTGCTGGTGATCTTGGCGCACGACACGCTGTGGACCTATTATGCCGTCCTGATCCTGTTCGGGGTGACGCGCGGCTTCTACGGCGCCACCTCGCAGTCGCTGCTGCCGTTCCTGGTGCCGCCGGAAAAGCTGCCGCGCGCCATCGCGCTGTCGTCCTCGGTGTTCACGACCGCGACCATCGCCGGCCCGGCGCTGGGCGGTTTTCTCTACGTGCTGGGGCCGACGGTGACGTTCAGCGTCACGCTGGTGTTGATGGTCCTCGCTTCGCTGCTCACCGCCAATCTCGGCGGCCGCCGCCGCCCGGCCCATGTCGACACCGGCGCCTCGCGGCTGGAGCGCGTGCTCGAAGGCATCCGTTTCGTGCGCCACCGCCCCGTCGTGCTCGGCGCCATCTCGCTCGATCTCTTCGCCGTGCTCCTGGGCGGCGCCACCGCGCTGCTGCCGATCTACGCGACCAGCATCCTGCATGTCGGCGCCGTGGGCTTCGGCTTCCTGCGCGCCGGTCCCGCGGTCGGCGCCGCGCTGATGGCGTTCGGCCTGGCGCGCTGGCCGATCCAGCGCCACACCGGCATCATCATGTTCGCCGCGGTCGCGGTGTTCGGCCTGGCCACCATCGTGTTCGGGGTCTCGACCGATTTCTACGTCTCGCTCGCGGCGCTCGCGCTCCTGGGCGCCTCCGACATGATCAGCGTCTTCGTGCGCTCGGCGCTGATCCAATATGCGACGCCGGACGAGATGCGCGGCCGCGTCAGCGCCGTCAGCATGCTGTTCATCGGCGCTTCCAACGAACTGGGCGAGTTCGAATCCGGCGTCACCGCCGACTGGTTCGGCACGATACCGGCGGTGGTGCTGGGCGGGCTGGGCACGCTTGCGGTCGTCGGCGTGTGGATGGCGCTGTTCCCGCCGCTGCGCAAGATCGACCGCCTCGCCGACGCCGCCAACGCACCGGTCACTTGATCGCGGCCAAGCCGCGGGCGACACTGCGTTCACACAGCTATCGGGGAAACATCATGGCCTTGAAAGTCGTCGGCGCCGGATTCGGCCGCACGGGCACGCGCTCGCTCAAGGAAGCGCTGGAGATGCTGGGCCTGACGCCTTGCCATCACATGATGGAAGTCTTCATGCACCCCGAACAGGTGCCGTTCTGGGACCGCGCCGCCAAGGGCGAGAAGATGGACTGGGAAGAGCTCTTCGCCTCCTATCAGTCGGCCTGCGACTGGCCAAGCTGCTCCTTCTACAAGGAGCTGGCGGACTACTACCCGGACTCCAAGGTGATCCTGTCGCTGCGCGATCCCAAATCCTGGTACAAGAGCGTCTCCAACACCATCATGCCGGCGATGCAGCGGCCCAAGGACGGCTCGCCGGCCCGCCTGCCGGGCATCTTCGGTCCGCTACTGATCGGCGAGAAGACATTCAACCACGACTTCGGCGAAGCCAACATGATCGCGGTCTACGAACGCCACAACGAAGAGGTCAAGCGCACGATTCCGAAGGACCGTCTGCTGGTGTTCGAGGCGAAGGAAGGCTGGGGTCCGCTCTGCACCTTCCTCGGCGTCAAAGTGCCGGATGCGCCCTATCCCAACATGAACACGACCGAGGAATTCCAAGCCCGCGCGGGGCTAAGGCCGCCGCAATAGTTGTCCTCCCCCGTTTACGGGGGAGAGGGATCGCGAAGCGGTGGTGGGGGGAGCCGTGCGCGCGGCTTCAGAAATTATAGCTCATCCGCACATAGGCGCTGTCGGGCGTCGCGTAGGCGTAGACCGCGAAGGGGCGGTGGTATTCGGTGGTGAAGAGCTTGCTCATGCCCCAGGCGATGCCGGCGCTGGCCGCGACGTCGTACCAATGGTGCTTCTGCGCGTCGACGCGGGTGTAGCCGACGAAGGCTGCGGCGGCGTAAGCCGGCAAGCCCCATTTCCAGCCATAGCGGTCCCACAGGAACTGCGCCGGCGCGAAGGCCAGTGCCGCGGTATCGGACGGCATCGACTGGAAATCGGAATGGTCCGGCCGCTCCTCGCGGATCACGTGTTTGAGGCCGTAGGCCAGGCCGACCGTGCCCAGCGTATCGACGCTCATCTGCGCCACGCCGGTCCAATCCTGGTCGTGCCCCAGGGCCACGCCGCCCGCGAAGATCGGGAGCGCGATGGCCACGGCGGTGCCCGCCGTCTCCAATCCCTTGGCGTGGGCGACCGAGATCGGCAGCATCAACGCCAACGCGGCCAGCGCCGCCATGCCGGTTTTACGCATCATGTTGACACTAGAGGCTGCGCATCTTCTCCGGTCAAGCCGATCCCTTGACGCTGCAAAGCCTGCCGCAACCTTGCCGCCGCCTTAAGGTCCGGCGGCGCCGGCGCCAGCAGGCCTGCGGCCACCATCCACAGCAGGTTGCGCGCGGCGTCCCCGCCACCCAAGGCGCCGATCGCGTCGCCCAGACGGATCGGACCGTCCGCCATGACGCGCTGCACGGCGGCGGCGAAGTCCGGCTGGAACCGGATGCGCCCGCGCGGCACCACGATACTGTCTGCAATCGATTCGCCGCTGCTCGCGATCATAAGGTCTAACAACGCCGCGCCGCCGTGGCCGCGCGAAAGGCCGCCGCGGGCGAAAATGTCGCGCCGGAAGGCGCGATTGACCGCGAAGTCCATGGCCAGCGTCCGCAAGCGCGGCGTCGCCAGTCCCGCCACCGCGCGCGCCGTCGCGTCGTCGGCCAGAAGCGCGGTGTGGGCATCGCGCAGCGTCGCGCTGGCGACCCAGGCAAGGCCGGCCTCCGCCATCTCGTCCATCACGTCCACCGACCACAGCGCTTCGCAGGCCTCGCCGAAATACTCCTGTGCCAGATAGGCTTCGGGCTGCGCCGCCCAGGACTTTACCGCGCGTTCCGCCGCCGGATGAGCCCGGAAATAGCTAAGGCCGCGCAGCTTCTGCACCTGCCGCGCTGCTGCTGCCGCCTCGCCCGCCGCGCCGAACTCGTTCAGCAGCCGGCGCAAGGGCAGCTCGGCGGCCCAGCCGGGCAGGCAGTTGTAGCTGACATAGCCGAGGCCGCCCGGCGCCAGCCGGCCGCGCAGCAGCGCGCGCAGCGCCGCGCGCGTCGCCGAATCGACCCAGCTATAGACGCCGTGCAGGACGATGAAGTCGAAATGCGGCAGGGTGCGGAGCGCCGCATCGGCGAACGACGCGCAGACGAACTGCACGTTCGTCACCGCGTTTCTCGCCGCCCAGTCCTGCGCTTGCGCGATGGCGCGCGCATCGCGGTCGAGCGCGACGAAGGCGCCCGCCGGATGCGCCGCGGCATGGAGCAGCGCCGAATAGCCGCGGCCGCAGCCCAGTTCGAGGCAGCGGAACGGCCGCGTCAGGTCGCGCACGCCGCCGCCGTTCAGCGCCGCGGCATAATTCAGCCAGCTCGGCGCGGTCTCGCGCTGAAAGGTGATAGGATAGTCGGTCATGGGGATTTCTCGCGAAAAAGTCTCACGAGAAAGTCGCCGTTCCGGCCGGCGGATATGAAAAAACCGCCTCGCGGCGGTCCCGTCGGCGCGCAAGGCCCCGAACAACGAAGCGACCCTATGCGCTGGACAGCACCGCCGTCAACGGCCCTCGACGCGCCGCTTGGCCTCGCTTAAGGATTGGGGCTATCGCGAAACCGGGGCGGGGCATGGCATTCGAGGCGCTCAAGGGCTGGAGTTCGACGCAGAGGCATGTCGTCGCCGCCTCCTATCTCGGCTGGACGCTCGATGCCTTCGATTTCCTCCTGATCACGCTGGTGGCCAAGGACATCGCAGCCGAGTTCCACAGCAACGCCAAGGTATTCGGCGCCATCATCACCGCGACGCTGGTGATGCGCCCGCTCGGCGCCTTCATCTTCGGCCGCCTTGCCGACCGCTTCGGCCGCCGCCCGATCCTGATGCTCGACGTCGCGCTCTATTCGCTGATCGCCTTCCTCTCGGCGTTTGCGCCCAATATCTGGGTGTTCATCGTGCTGCGCTGCCTGTTCGGCGTCGCGATGGGCGGCGAGTGGGGCATCGGCGCCTCGCTGACGATGGAGCACGTCAAGCCGCAATCGCGCGGCTTCGTCTCGGGCCTGCTGCAGACCGGCTATCCCACCGGCGGCCTGATCGCCGGCCTCGTCACCGCCGCGGTGCTGCCGCATTGGGGCTGGCGCGTCTGCGTCATGGCCAGCATCCTGCCGTCGCTGCTGGTGCTCTACATCCGCCGCAACGTGCCGGAGTCGCCGACCTTCGCGGCGGCGCGGGCGCCAAAGGACAACACCTTCGCCGTCATCCGCTCGCATTGGGGCATCGCGCTGTTCGCGGTGCTGCTGATGACCGGCTACAACACGCTGAGCCACGGCAGCCAGGACTTCTATCCGAACTTCCTGCGCATCCAGATCGGCCTGGCGCCGGCGCTGGCCAGCATCATCGCAAGCATCGGTTCGCTCGGCGCCATCGTCGGCGGCCTGACCTTCGGCTCGCTGTCGCAGCGTATCGGCCGCCGCCGCGCCATGGCCATCGCCGCGACGCTGGTGCTGCCGATGATCTATTTCTGGGTGTTCTTCACCAAGGAACCGATGCTGCTCGCAGCGATGGCGTTCGTGCTGCAGTTCTTCGTGCAGGGCTCCTGGGGCGTGGTGCCGGCGCATCTCAACGAGCTGTCGCCGCACGACGCGCGCGGCACGTTCCCCGGCTTCGTCTACCAGCTCGGCAATCTCCTCGCCGCCGGCATCGTGACCGCGCAAGGCTTCCTGGTCGAGGATTATCACTGGAGCTATGCCCAAGTGCTGGCGCTGATGACCGGGGCCGCGGCGCTGCTGATCGCGGTGCTGGTCAATCTCGGCCCCGAGGCGCGCGAGATCGACATGGCGACGGGAAAAGCGGGGGCCTAAGCCCGCACGAACACGTCGACGCGGTCGGCGGCGCCGCTGTCGTCGACGCCACCCATGGCGCGCACGTCGATCTTCTCCGACGGCACGCCGTCTTCGATCAACAGTTCGCGGATCACCAGGGCGCGCTTCAAGGACAGCCGCCGCGAGTCGGACGACTTGTCGCCGCGCGGCCCGCCATAGGCTTCCAGCTGCACCCGCGACGCGCCGGCGTTCAGGGCCGCGGTGAGCGAGGTCGCCAGCGCGTGGATCGCGTTGACGTCGGCCGCGGCGGGGCTGCTGGCGCCTTCGGCAAAGGGGATCACGCTCGGTTCGCGTTCGATGTGCCCCCCGGATTCCCCACGCCGCTCCACAACCGCCCCGTGAAGCGCGCCGCGCGCGATAGTCGCCACCAGTACGGCGACGCGGCCGATATCGCCATCGACGCCAACGGCGACGGACGAATCACGCTCGCTGACACGCGCATCATCGCCCGTGCCGTCGAGATCGTGGAACAGGAACATCCCGACCTCGTCGGCGGCATGGGACTCTACAACCGTGGCGGCGCCTCGTATGTTCACATCGATGCCCGCGGACGACGGGCCCGAAGGCGAGGCTAACTCATGAACCAGTTCCTGCGCGACCGCATCCTCCGAAAGCCCCACCACCCCTCGGATGGACCCCCGTAACCGGTGCCCC
>CAYXMO010000128.1:0-8067 GCA_964465935.1 uncultured Rhizobium sp. | reverse complement strand
TCGCCATCGGCATCCAGAACGGCATCGCCTATCTGCCGCTGCAGGTGATGGCGGCGCAGCATCTGGTCGAGAAACACGCCAAGGCGCTGGGGCTCGATCTCTCCGCCGACGTGATCAATCTGGGCCAGACCGGCCTGGTGCGCGACGCGCTGATCGCGGGGCAGATCCAGTTCGGCGTCGCCGGACCGCCGACCCTGATCACGCTCTACGAGAAGACGCGCGGCGCCTTCGGCGCGGCCGACGCGGTATCGAGCCTGCCGGTGACGCTCAACACCACCAATCCCAAGATCAAGACCGTCTGCGACTTCGCCGACGGCGACAAGATCGCGCTGCCGACGATCAAATCCTCGGCCCAGGCCGTGGTGCTGCAGATGGCGTCCAAGGCGCGGTGCGGCGATCCCTTCCGCAACGACCGCTTCACCGTCTCGATGGGCCATCCCGACGGCTACAATGCGCTGATGAGCGGGCTGATCTCGGCGCACATGACCTCGCCGCCCTTCGCCAATGCCGAATTGACCAACGGCAAGGGCCGCGTGCGCCGCGTGCTCAATTCCTACGACGTGCTCAAGTCCAAGGCGTCGCTGGTGCTGCTGATCACGTCGAGCGCCTTCCGCGCCGGCAATCCCGAGGCCTATCGCGCGGTGCGCGAGGCGCTGGAGGACGGCGAGGCCTTCGTGCGCGCCCATCCGAACGAGGCGGCTGCAATCTATAAGAAAGCCGAGAAGTCGCGCGACAGCGAGGCCGACATCGTCAAGCAGATCACGGCGCCCGATCTGGTCTTCGACACGACGCCGCAGGGGCTTGGCCGCTTCGCCGCCTTCATGAACGAGATCGGCACGGTGAAGGCCAAATATACGTGGCAGCAATTGTCGCTGCCGGAGCTGGCGGGCAGGAAGGGATCGTGAGCGCGCTGCTGACGGTCGAGCGCGCGACCATCCAGTACGAGACCGACGACGCCGTGGTGGTGGCGGTGTGGCGCGCTTCGTTCGCGGTCGAGCACGGCGAGCGCCTGATGATCCTGGGCCGCTCGGGCTGCGGCAAGTCGACTCTGCTCAAGGCGATCGGCGGCTACCTGATCCCGGTGGAGGGGCGCATCGCACTCGAAGGCTGCACGGTGAGCCGCCCGGGGCCGGACCGGATGATCGTGTGGCAGGACACCGATCAATTGCTGCCGTGGAAGACGGTGCGGCAGAACGTGCTCTATCCGATGCGGCTGAACGGCGTGGCGCGCGATGAAGCGGGGGCGCGGGCCGATCGGTTCATCGAAATGGTCGGGCTGACGCGCGCGGCGGAGCAGTATCCGCACCAGCTGTCCGGCGGCATGAAGATGCGCGTCGCGGTGGCGCGCGGCCTCGCCATGAAGCCGGCGGTGCTCTTGATGGACGAGCCGTTCGCGGCGCTCGACGCCTTGACGCGCCAGACCATGCAGCAGGAATTGCTGCGGCTGCAGCAGGAGACGGGCTCGACCATCATCTTCGTGACTCACGACATCGCGGAAGCGGCGCTGCTGGGCACCCGCGTGATCGTGATGTCGCCGTTCCCCGGACAGATCAAGGCCAATCTCGATTGCGCGCGCTTCGCCTCGCGCGACGAGCTGATCCGCACCGTCGACGCCGTCGTCCATGACGACGACGACGACAAGAAGGGCCCAAATGAATTAGGTGGGGCGGCATGAGCGGCGAGCGGCCGGAAGCGGTCCACTTCATCATCGAAGACGTGCCGATGCCGCAGATCGACACGGTGCGGCCCAAGCATCCCTTGGCGCGCCTGTGGCGCATCGCGGCGCTCAGGCGCGCGGTGGTGGTGCTGTGCGTGCTGGCGCTGTGGGAGATCGCGGCGCGCTGGACCGACCAGCCGCTGCTGCTGCCCGGCGTGCTCGATACGCTGGGGGCGCTGAAGGACGCGGTGACGGCGCCGGACGACAGCCTGCTCGGCTACATCGCCGAGTCGCTGAAGGCCTTGTCCAGCGGCTTCGCCCTCGGCACGGCGGTCGCCGGCCTGCTCACCATCTTCGCGGTCAACACCCGGATCGGCGAGGATTTCCTCTCGACCATCACCTCGGCCTTCGCGCCGTTGCCGGCGATCGCGATCTTCCCGCTGGCGCTGATGTGGCTGGGCATCTCCAACGCCTCCATCGTCTTCATCACGACCTGGGCGACGACCTTTCCCGTCGCCATCGCGATGTTCCAGGGCTTTCGCGGCGTGTCGGACACGCTGCGCATGGTGGGGCGCAATTTCGGGCTGCGGGGCCTCAGCCACACCGCGCGCATCCTGATCCCGGCGGCGCTGCCCTCGATCATGACCGGTTTGCGCAACGGGTTGTCGAACGCGTTCCGCGCCCTGATCGCGCTGGAGATGGTGATCGGCGCCGCGGTGGGCACCGGCGGGCTCGGCTGGTTCGTGATGGCGCAGAAGCAGAACCTGGAAATCCCCAGCGTCTTCGCCGGCATTGTCGCGATCATGATCATCGGCCTGGCCTTCGAAGGCCTGTTCGCGCTGATCGAGCGCCGCACGGTTCGCAGATGGGGCATGTTGCGCTAGGCTGGCGATACAGGAGTTCGCCATGGCCCTCGAGCATCTGCCCGCCACGACCACGCCCGAAGCCGCCGTCGCCGCGCTGAAGCGCGACGGCGCGGTGATCATCGATCAGGCGATCTCGTGCGACGCGATGGACGCGGTCGCAGCGGAGCTGAAGCCGTGGATCGACGCGACGGCGTTCGGGCCGGACGACTTTTCGGGCCACCGTACCAAGCGCACGGGTGGCTTGGTGGCGCGCTCGCCCTTGTGCCGCGAACTGGTGATGCACCCGCTGATCCTGGGCACGACCGGCAAGCTTTTGGAGCAGGCGACGAGCTTTCAGCTTCATCTCACACAGGTGATCGCGATCGGTCCCGGCGAGCCGGCGCAGCCGATCCATCGCGACCAGTGGGCGTTCGATTTCTTTCCGTTCCCGAGCGGCTTCGAAGTCCAGTGCAACACGATCTGGGCGATGACCGACTTCACCGAGGAGAACGGCGCGACCCGCGTCGTGCCGGGGAGCAACCATCTGGCCGACAAGCTGCGCTTCAAACACGAGGACAGCATCGCCGCCGAGATGACCAAGGGCTCGGTGCTGCTCTACACCGGCAGCGTCTATCACGGCGGCGGCGCCAACCGCTCGGACGCGGCGCGGGCCGGGATCAACCTCACTTACAATCGCTCCTGGCTGCGCCAGGAGGAGAACCAGTATCTGTCGACGCCGCCCGAGATCGCGCGGACGCTGCCGGTCGAGCTGCTCAAGCTGATGGGCTATCGGCGCGGCGCCTATGCGCTGGGCTATGTCGACGATCTGCGCGACCCGATCGAAGTGGTGCGGCCGGACCTGAAGAAGACCGGCCTGGGCGACGACCTGGCGGCGGCGCAGGCGAAGCTGAAGCGGACGGCGGCGCAATGACGATGCGGCGCGCCCTGCCCTGGCTGCTAGCGGCGTGTCTGGCGAGCAATTCGGCGGTGGCTTTGCCATTCCGGCTCGACGCCCTGCATTGGGGGATGAGCAAAGCCGACGTCGCCGCGCAGTTGCCCGGACTGGCGCCGCGGCCAGCCGGCACGATCGGCGTCGCGACGCAGCAGGACAGTTTGGAGATGCGGGACTATCGCTGGAAACTCTGCCGGCTGCACGTCGCCGTCTATTTCGCCGACGGTCTGCTGAATGCGCTCATCGTCGATCAAAGCTATCCCGTTTATGACGACGGCTGCGCGCGCAATATCCGCGACGAACTGACGGCCGTGTTCGGAGACGGCCGCGCCCAACCGGACAACGCCATCGGCAACCAGAAAGTCACGAGGCGCGAATGGTGCGCGTCGGACACCATCGCCGGGTACACCGATATGGGATTTCTGGGCGTCGAATCCGACCTTCTGCGCCGGGGCGGCCCGCCGGTGATCGATCCGTCGCGGCAAAAGCCCATCGCTTGTCCCTGACGCGTAATCGTTTCCCCTCGCCACGGGCTGTGGGGTAAAACGTGAACCATGTCCTCCGCCCCGATTCCATCGCGCGACTGGCGAGACTTGCCGGCGCTTGTTCCCGCGCCGGGCGGGGCCGTGGTTTGCGATGCCGACGGCGGCTGCCGCCGCATCGGGTTCGACGAGGCGCGGCGGCTGTTCCGCTCGGGCAATGTCGTCATCGCCCATGCCGCGTTCGTGTCGGGGCGGCTGAAGGCGCCGCCCGCCGCCGCTCTGTTCGACGTGCTGGAGCTGTTCGCCTTCGTGCGGCCCGGCGCGCCGTTCATTCCGAGCGCCCTCGGCCTGGCGCGGGCGCTGGGACAGCCCCTGCCCCACTCTTTGGAAGACCAGGCACGCTCGCTGCGCGAGAGCGCAGGCGCGCTGATCGATCTTTTGCACCACGCGCCGGAAGAGGCGCGCGCGCCGATGCGGGCCCTGGCGGCGAGCCTGAAGCGGGCGGGCTGGCGCTGGGGCGACGCGATCCTCGACGTCGCCGGCGAAGCGGACGGCAAGCTCGCGCCGCTGGCCGGGTTCGAAACCTGGCGCGGCCTGCCGCAATGGGAAGACGACGCGGCGCCGGACAAGCCGGGCTCGCTGCCGGTGACGGCTGAGGATGCGCGCATCCGGCTCGGTCAGCTGGTACATCGCATGGGCGAGGGCCGGCCGGAGCAGGCGGAATATGCCGACGCCGCGTCCTATGCCTTCGGCCCGCGCGACACCGCGGGCGCGCCCAAAGTCGCGCTGGTGGAAGCGGGCACCGGCATCGGCAAGACGCTGGGATACCTCGCGCCAGCGTCGCTATGGGCGGAGAAGAACGGGCCGGGGCTTTGGATCTCGACCTACACCCGCAATCTGCAGCGCCAGATCGTGCAGGAGATCGGGCACCTCTATCCCGATCCGCAGGAGCGAGCCGAGAAGGCGGTGGTGCGCAAGGGGCGGGAGAATTATCTCTGCGTGCTCAATTTCGAGGAAGCGGCCAAGCGCACGGCGCTGGCGCCGGGGCAACGCAGCGTGGCGCTGGGGCTGATCGCGCGCTGGGTCGCGGTGACCGGCGACGGCGACGTCTCGGGCGCGGGGTTTCCGGCGTTTCTCGGCAGCTCGATGCCGCTCAGCGAAGTCACCGACCGGCGCGGCGAGTGCATCTATGCCGCCTGCCCGCACTACCGCACCTGCTTCATCGAGCGCGCCATCCGCCGCGCCCGGCATGCGCCGATCGTGGTCGCCAACCATGCGCTGGTGATCGCGCAGGCATCGCAGGACTGGCTAAGCGCCGACGAGAGCAGCGACGCGCCGCCGGAGCGCCGCGTGCGCTATGTCTTCGACGAAGGCCATCACCTGTTCGACGCCGCCGACAGCGGCTTCGCGCCGCTGGTCTCGGGCAGCGAGATGCAGGATTTGCGGCGCTGGATCCGCGGACCGGAGGGCCGGGCGCGCTCGCGCATGCGCGGTCTGCAGGAGCGGTTGCGCGATCTGACCCAGGACGATCCCGAGGCGCAGCGGGCGCTCGACGACTGCATCGACGCGGCGGGCGTGCTGGCGGCGGAAGGCTGGATGTCGCGATTGCATGGCGGCGGGCCGCGCGGGCCGGCGGAACTGTTCCTGAGCGCCGCCTATCAGCATGTGCGGGCGCGCAGCGAGGATGCCGACAGCTTCTACACGCTGGAAGCGGACACCCAGCCCTTGGGCGGCGAGCTGCTCGGCGCGGCGCGCGATCTGTCGCGCGGGCTCAAACGCCTGGCGGCGCCCTTGATGAAGCTGTCGGCCTTGCTGCGCAAGCAGATGGACGCCAAGAGCGAGGAAATGGAGAGCTTTTCCCGCGCCCGCATCGAGGCGGCGTCGCGCGGGCTGGTGTGGCGCGGCAAATTCGTGGTGCCGACCTGGATCCAAATGCTCGATGCCCTCGAAGGCGAGCGCGGCGAGGAGTTCGTCGACTGGTTCGAGATCGCGCGCGAGGACGGGCGCGACGCCGATGTCGGCTTGGAGCGGCACTGGGTCGATCCGACGATCCCACTGGCGCGTGACGTGCTGGGTCCAGCGCATGGCGCGCTGATCACGAGCGCGACCCTGCGCGACTTTGTCGATGTTGGAAGTGGGGGGGAAGGCGTCGACGACTGGAAGAGCGCCGAGGTGCGCACCGGCGCCAACCACCTGCCCGAGCCGGCGCGGCGCGCGAGTTTCGGCTCGCCGTTCCGCTATGGCAGCCAAGCGCGCATCTTTATCGTCAAGGACGTCAACCGGCGCGACAGCGACCAGGTCGCGGCGGCGTTCCGCGAACTTTTCTTGGCGAGCGGCGGCGGCGCGTTGGGGCTGTTCACCGCGGTGCGGGCGCTGCGCGCGGTGGAGCAGCGGATCGCGGCGCCGCTGGCCGAGGCCGGGATCACCTTATACGCGCAGCATGTCGACAAGCTCGACACCGGGGCGCTGGTCGATCTGTTCCGCGCCGAGGAGAACGCCTGCCTGCTCGGCACCGATGCCTTGCGCGACGGCGTCGACGTGCCGGGGCGCTCGCTGCGCCTGGCGGTGTTCGACAAAGTGCCGTGGCCCAAGCCGACCATCCTGCACAAGGCGCGGCGGGCGCGCTTCGGCAAGGGCTATGACGACCTCTTGACGCGGCTGCGCCTCAAACAGGCGTTCGGGCGGCTGATCCGTGGGCAAGGCGACAAGGGCTGCTTCGTGATCCTGGAAGGCGCGACGCCGACGCGGCTGCTCAGCGCCTTCCCGCCGGACGCACCGGTCAAGCGCTGCGGCTTGGCGGAGACGATCGGCGATATCCGCGCCTTCCTCGGCCAAAATCTCAGCTGAAACTCTTGGGCCGCCCCGAATTGCACAGCAGGTGCGTCACGCGCAAATCCGGCGCATGAAATTCGTCGACCACCATGGCGCGAATTTCCTTGTCGGGCGGCCTTTTCTGCAGGAGGCCGATCTTCACCTTCAAATCGGCCAGCCGCTTCACCCAGTCGGGATTGAAATGATCGATGGGCGGGCGCGTGAGCTTCTTCGTGCCGTTTTTCGACTGCCACGACTCCTTGCCATTGACCAGCGCGATCGCCTTCTTGCAAAGACCGCATTCCAGGACGCCCTGCTTGGTCTGGGCGGCCGCGAGTCCGGTATAGGTGCCGGCCTTCCAACCCGGACGGCGGTAGGGCCAGGGTTCGTTTTGGCCCGGCAAGGTGAAGTCGCCGGGCAATTCGTCCTGGGGATCGGGAACATAGGTGTCCGGCTCCTCGACGGAGCCGATTTCCTCATCCTCCTCCTCATCGCTGAAAGCTTCGTCGTATCTCGCCGACTTGGCGCCCGAATATTCGACGAAGTCGCCGCCGAACGTTCGCTCCTTGAGCGTGCGTTTTGTGCGGCCCGAGGTGACCGTTTCAGCCTGTGTCTTCTGGATGACCGGCAGCCGCGGCGGGAGGGACGGCGCGCCGGACGCTTTGAGCTGAACGCGCAAGGGTGCACGGACCGCCGGAACAGTCGCGGGTTTTGCCGCAGGTGCAGGACGTTGCGGCGCATAACGGGTCGGCGGCGGCGGGACCGGGGCTCGCGGCGGCAACGTCCTTTTGGGTTGAAGCGGCGCCGGCGCGCCATAGCGCGTGGGCGGCGGCATGATTCGTCTGGCGCACATGCGAGCCGGCCGGAATCCGAAAGGCTTTGCGAGCGGCCGGACGCTAGCGGACGGCGGCAAATCTTCAATCGCGGATTGAGAAAGAGGTGAATTTCCGGCGTCGGCGCCGTGACCGCGCCCCGCGGCCCGCCTATAAGACCGCATGTCCAGCAGCACCGACGATCTGTTCCACGACAGCGACGAGGGCGCCGATTCGTATGGCCGCTTCTCGACCGGCATCCTGCCCAGCCATGTGCTCAAGCGCCTGATCCGGGCGCGCAAGGAAGTGCTGGCGGCCGAAGACATCGAGGACGCGCAAATCCAGCCGGCGAGCATCGACCTGCGGCTCGGCCCGGTGGCGTGGCGGGTGCGGGCGAGCTTCCTGCCGGGGCCGAACGCGACGGTGCAGGACAAGCTCGCCTCGGTGTTCATGCACGAGATCGACCTCAGCAAAGGCGCGGTGCTGGAGACCAACTGCGTCTATATCG
>CAYXMO010000127.1:0-8200 GCA_964465935.1 uncultured Rhizobium sp. | reverse complement strand
CAGGACGGCAACTACAATGGCGGCTTCCAGCAATATTTCGAGCACATGAAGGCGATCCGGGGAGAACTGGAGCGGCACTTCTTGTTTGGGTGAGGGCCACCCTTAACCCTCAAGTTCTTCCCCAACAAACACCGTTGTCATCCCCGGCGAGCGCAGCGAAGCGGAGCGAGGGACCCCTTAGCGACAGCGTAAGGGGACCCAGGATTGCGTGCGCCAAAGGTGTTCGACGCAAAGCCCTTCACCTCAGCTGGGCGGAAGCGAAATGCGCCCGGCACCGTCAAGCGAAGCACCTCCCGCCTGCCATCGCGGCGGCGGATGCCGCGTAAACAATTTGCTGTAGCCTATTCATTGTCTGAATATGGCTCCATTGGCAGAAACTACAGGCCAATCGGGTCTGTTGAACCCTGCTAACGACTCGAATACTGTGAAATACAGAATGCGGAGTTTGGCACATAAGCCCTTTGTCTGAGCTTCTTGATGCGCCTGTACGATTTTTTCGATGCCTCGTGGACTGACCTGATGTTCTTGGGATGCGCCCTTGGCACAGGCTTATTTTCTCTTGGTAAAGCCTATCTCCAAGATCGGTCAATTTTAAGCACCCGCGAAACCCTAAGTGCAGGACTGAATGGGCTCTATCTTGGTGTAGGGGCGTTACTTCTTGCATCAGTTTTCTCGTCAGAAGCTTTGGAAACTCTCGTGAGGAGCAACCGAGTCATGCTCGGCATGGCGGGATTTGCGTTGGTAGTTCATGCGATTTCCGAACTGCCGGAGCGTATCAATCGGAAAAAGCCCGATGCCTAAGCCGCTTCCGCAGCCCGATGGATTTTGGCCGACAACACCTGAACAGGCGGGAGCTTGGACTCTATCGCTGTGCATATTTTATCTGCTGATTGCCTTTTTCTTCGCCGCTAAACGTGGCGTGCTCGACAGGGAATTCGTGTCAAAGGTGACGTACGATAGCGTAACATTTGGACTCGCATCGATGCTTCTCGTCGGTGTATGGCATCCGGCAATATTTGTCCTCATAGGTGGTATCACCACACCTGCGATCATCGCAGGAATTTCTGGTGTACTATATAGCTTCCGTTCTCTGTTTCTCGTAGCCGAGGCAGTCAGCTCTCCGAAAAGCCCCACCGCTAAGACAACGGCTGCTCAGCAGGGGTAAACAAAATACAGCATTCCGTTCATCGCAATGTTGTCCGGCCTCGCGGTTCTCTCGCCGCTCTACGCGCGCCCTTTAACCTCCCCTAACGCCCCGTTACTGCCCCACCGCCAAAACTTTAACCCCCGCCGCCTACACTCCCGCTCCCGCCATCTCCCGGAGCGCCCGTTGTCCGCCTTGCAGCCCACCGCTTACGATCTCATCGTCATCGGCTCCGGTCCCGCCGGGCGGCGGGCGGCGGTGCAGGGCGCCAAGCTCGGCAAACGCGTCCTCGTGGTCGAGCGCGGCCGCCGCGTCGGCGGCGTCTCGGTCCACACCGGCACCATCCCGTCCAAGACGCTGCGCGAGACCGTGCTCAACCTCTCCGGCTGGCGCGAGCGCGGCTTCTACGGCCGCGCCTACCGCGTCAAGCACGACATCGGCGCCGCCGACCTCTTGAAGCGCCTGCACATCACGCTCGACCACGAGGTCGAGATCCTCGAGCACCAGTTCGCCCGCAACGGCGTCCAAGTGGCGCGCGGCGCCGCGCGCTTCACCGGCCCGCACGGCATCGAGATCGCGGCCGACGACGGCACGATCACGGCCTGCACCGCGCAGCGCTTCGTCATTGCGGTCGGCACCCGCACCTACCGCCCCGCCCATATCGGCTTCGACGGCGAGGCGATCCTCGACAGCGACGAGATCCTCAACATCGCCCGCATCCCGCGCCAGCTGGTCGTGATCGGCGGCGGCGTCATCGCCATGGAATACGCCTCGATCTTCAGCGCTCTGGACGCCAAGGTCACGGTGCTGGAGGCCGCCGACGCGCTGCTCCCCTTCCTCGACCGCGAGCTGGTCGACGAGTTCGTCCACGATCTGCGCGACCGCGGCGTCGCGCTGCGCTATGGCTGCAAGGTCAAGGCGGCGCATCGCCCGCGCGGCGCCAGGAACTGCGTCATCGAAATCGAGGACGGCCGCGCCCTCAGCGCCGACATGGTGCTGTTCGCCGCCGGCCGCGTCGGCGCCACCGACGGGCTCGGCCTCGAAGCCGCCGGCCTCAGCCCCGACACCCGCGGCCGCATCGCCTTCGACGCGCAAACCTTCCAGACCGCGGCGCCGCACATCTACGCCGTCGGCGACGTCATCGGCTTTCCCTCGCTCGCTTCGACCTCGATGGAGCAGGGCCGCATCGCCGCCTGCCATGCCTTCGGCGAGCCGGCGCACGCCCCGCCCGAGTTCTTCCCCTATGGCATCTACGCGGTGCCCGAAATCTCGACTATCGGCATGACCGAGGAGGAGGTGCGGGGGCGCGCCATCCCCTACGAATGCGGCGTCGCGCGCTTCCGCGAAATCTCGCGCGGCCACATCATGGGCCTGTCGAGCGGCTTTTTGAAAATGATCTTCGCGGCAGAGACGCGGCGGCTGCTCGGCGTCCACATCGTCGGCGAGGGCGCCACCGAGCTGATCCATATCGGCCAGGCGGTGCTCAACCTCGGCGGCACGCTCGACTATTTCGTCGAGAACACCTTCAACTATCCGACGCTGGCGGAAGCCTACAAGGTCGCCGCGCTCGACGCCTACAACCGCATGACCCGGACTCAGCCCAGCGTCCGCGCCGCCGAGCAGGTTCTCGACCGCGTGCGCCGCGTGGTGGGCTAGAACGCCAGGCCCGGCGGCCGCGTCACGCCCGCATGGCGACGGCGGGCTGGAACAGCTCGACGACATTGCCGGAAGGGTCCTGGAGCAGGACCTGCTTGCCGCCGGGGCCTGAGAGGATCTCGTTGCGGAACGGCGCGCCGGCGGCGCGCAGGCGCGCGACCTCCGCTTCGATGTCGTCGACGATCAGGTGGATGCGGTTCCAGCCGCCCGGTCCCGGCTTGGCGCCGTCCGGCATCGGCCGCGCCGCCGAGCTGTTCGGTCCGCTCAGCAGCAGGCGCAGCCGGCCGCGGGCGACGTCGGCGAAGGCGGGGACGTTCATCAGGACTTCGAAGCCAAGAAACGTGGTGTAGAACGCGACCGCCGCGGCGACGTCGTCGACCATATAGCGGACGCTGATCATCTCATTGCGGTCGGTCATGCGGTTCTCCTGGGCTTTTGCGGGGTGGCGGCGATCATGGCGAGCAGGAAGTCGATCCGTTCCGCAAGCTCGGCGGCGGTCTGCCGGAACAAAGGATAAGTCTCGGCATCGCTGCCGCCGGTCACCGGGTTGGCGATGCTCCAATGGACGGTCTGCGGCCGGTGGGGAAATTCGGGGCACACTTCGCGCACCCGGTCGCACAGGCTGATCACCCAATCGAACCGCCGTCCGGCGAAGACGTCGAGATGCTTGGATTTGTGACCGGCGAGGTCCAGGCCGTAACCCTCGCGCATCGCGCGCCGCGCATTGGGGTGGATGGGTTTGGGCGCGCTGCCGGCGCTGCACGCTGCGACGGTGCCGCCTGAGCGCGCCTTGGCCAGCGCCTCCGCCATCTGCGAGCGCGCGCTGTTGCCGGTGCACAGGAACAGCACCTTCGCCGGCCCGGTCGCGGCGGCCGCGCGCGGCGGTGGCGCGAGCCGCAGGCCGGGATGCAGCGCCCCGCCGGCCTCCGCCAACAAGGCGCCGACGCGTTCGAGCTCCAGGGCGTAATAGGTATCGCGCCGGTCGGCGGAACTGCGCCGCGCCGAGACGAGGCGCCCGTCGCGCAGCTTGCCCAGGTGATAGGAGACGAGGTTCTGCGGCTCGCCGACCAATTGCGTCAGTTCCTGCACGGCATGGTCGCTGCGCGCGAGCGCGCCGAGCAGGCGCCAGCGCAACGGATGCCCGGCGAGTTGCAGGATCGCGGGTGGCGCGGCGGTGAGGGAGAGCTGCTTGCTCATGCCGTTCCTATATACATCAAGACAGTTTGATGCGTCAAACAAGCTTGATATATCTTCGGAGCCGCCGGTTTCGCCGGCGGCGGAGACGGTTGCGGGATCGGGAGGTGGCGTGAACAATGGCGCCGTATCGAACAAGGACTGCGAGAGGTGATCACCGTCTTCGGCGAGGGCAGGGGCTTTCGGGTCGTCTGGCTGCTGGAGGAGATGGGCCTGCCCTGTCGGCTGCGGCCGGTGGACCTCCTGGCCGGCGTCGAGAACGACCCGGAGTTTCTTGCTATCAACGTACCTGATCGCGCGCTATGGGCCGCCGCGCAATGACGGCGCTCGGCGCGAGGCGAAACCGGCGACTTGGAAAATAGGCGAAGCACTATGAGCGAACTGATCATCTGGACCTACGATTGGGTGCCTGAAGGCCCCCGCGGCTTTGTCCGCGATGTCAGGCTGAGATGGGCGTGCGAGGAAGCCGGACTTGCCTATGGCGTGCGAACGGTCTCGTTCGACGGGCGGGAGACCAATCACCTGCCGCGCCAGCCCTTCGGTCAGATTCCGTTTCTGACCGACGGCGAACTGGAAATATTCGAAAGCGGCGCCGCGCTCCTCCATCTGGCCCGCAAAAGCGAAACGCTGATGCCGCGGGATCCGGCCCAAGAAGCGCAGACGCTGCAGTGGACGATCGCCGCGCTCAACAGCATCGAGATGGTGACGGTTCCCTGGTGGTTTCTCGAAATCACCGGCGAGAAACACAACGGCCTTACCGGCTGGATGGCAAATCGCCTCGGCCAGATCGAGACCGTCCTCAGCCAAAGAGAATGGCTGGCCGCCGGCCGGTTCACCGTGGCGGATTTGCTGATGGCGGATGTCCTGCGCGTCGCGAAAATCCGCGCTTTCGGCAGCCGGCCCGCAACCGAGGCGTATGTGAACCGCGTGCTCGCCCGCCCGGCCTTCCAGAAAGCCTGCGCCGATCAAATCGCGCATTTCGCGGCTGCCGATAAGAACAGACCGGCTGCGCGTCCCTAACCGGCCCCTTCCGATGGACGCCGGATGTCTAGCCTACACCTGCACCACCGCCACCGGCACCGGCCGCCCCAGTGCCGCGAAGTCCTTCTCCGCCCGCGGCAGGAAATCCTTCACGATCCCGGCCGCGTCCCAGCCGTCCTCGCGCGCATACACCGCGATCGGGCGTGGCTGCGAGTAGATCGACAGGTTGTAGCCGCCGACCCCGAAGATCTGCCCCGACACATGCTTCGCCGCGTCGCTCATCAGCGCGACCGCCAGCTGCGCCGGGCGCACCGGGCTCTGCACCTCGCGCATCGCCTCGCGGCGCTTGGCGGTCTCCTCGTCGCGCGGCACCGAGTCGGTCATGCGCGTCGCGGCGCCGGGCGCCAGCGCGTTGGAGCGCACATTGTTGCGCGCGCCTTCGAGCGCGATGATGCGCGAGAACCCGGCGATGCCCATCTTGGCGGCGCCATAGTTCGATTGTCCGACATTGCCGATCAATCCCGAGGTCGAGCTCCACATCACATAGACGCCGTCCTGCTGGCTGCGGAAATGCCCGATCGTCGCGCGCACGACATTGAAGTGTCCGCGCAGATGCACCGTCATGATCGCGTCCCATTCTTCCTCGGTCATGTTGTGCGCCATGCGGTCGCGCAGGATGCCGGCGGGATTGCTCACCGCGTGCAGCCCGCCGAACGTATCGAGCGCCTGCTGCACCATGCGCCCCACCGCGCGCAGGTCGGTGACGCTGTCGAAATTGGCGATCGCCGCGCCGCCCGCGCTCTTGATGAGATCGACGACCTCCTGTGCCGGCGCCTTGTCGGCGCCCTCGCCGTGCACGCCCGAGCCCAGGTCGTTGACCACCACCTTGGCACCCAGCCGCGCCGCGATGATCGCGGTCTCGCGCCCGATGCCGCGCCCGCCGCCGGTCACCAGCACCACCTTGCCGTCGAGCATGCCCATCGCGATCTCCTCCCTGAAGCGGCGCAAGGATGCTCGAAAACGCGGGCGCGCACGCGGAAAAACGTGCTGATATTTTGTCAGAACCAGCCGCGGACCGCGGCCCATTGTGAGGCGTCCGCGCAAGGATTAAAGTTTCGCAATATTTCTGCGTAAGCCACTGACCAACCTGCTTTGATCGCCCGAGGGCGAGGAAAGAGGTTTCATGTTGCGCCAGATCGCATCGCTGCTCGCACTCATCGCGCTGGGCCTCGTCGCGCTTCCCGTCGCGGCCCCTGCCGCCGGAAAACCCGAAATCCGTTTGCTCAAGCCGCCGGGCCTCGACATGAAGACGCTCATCGGCGTCATCAAGGACGGCAAGATCGACGCCAACGACGCCGCCGACATCGGATTTCAAGCGCTGTGGAGCAAGGTCGGCGACGGCATGGAGCAGATCGATCTGTGCTGGGAAGCGCGGCGCGAACGGGCCGGCCGCAAGGACCCCTACACCTTCGAGGTCAAGGTCACCGTGACGGATGGCGACGACCAGACCTCCTTCCAGCAAACCGTGAAGGTGATTCCGACCAGCGATAACATCTACGCGATTTTGCTGCCCAAACCCGGCGGCGGTTACATCAAGACCTTCTGGTGCGGCAACACCATGGCCAACCCGCCGCCGCCCGAAAGCCTGGACGGCGAGTCGCGCGGCGGTGACGATCGCCATGGCGGCGACGGCGGCCCGGGCCTCGACCTGCTGCGGTTCTCCACGCCACAGGGCCAAGTCGCGGTCTGGCTGCCCGATGATATTCGTGCCGGCGACACGATCAGTGGCACGGTCATCACGACGCCCGCGGGCCGCAGCGACGCCGAGCGTACGGCAAACAGCGATACGCTGAGCGGCTATGTCGTCGATGTCGGCGGCGCGCCGGCGCCCGTCAAGAACGGCCGGCTTCAGTTTGTCGTGCCGCCGGCGTCGGCCGGTGTAGTCGTCACGTTGTTGGGGCCGTCGGGTACGGCCAGCGGGCAGACGGTTGTGCTGTCGCCGAACACCGCTCCGCCGCCGTCCCGCATCGCGCTGCCGCCCTACGGCCAGGCCTCGCGGCCGCTCGTCATTTCAGGTCCGTTCGACGGCAACGCGCAGAACACCACCGTGGTGATCGGCGGTCGCGATATCCCGCTGCTCGCCGAGAGTCCCAGAAGCGCCGTGACCGCCCCGCCGCAAGGCGATCCCGGCAAGACCACGATCGCGGTTCGCGATGGCGCGCAGCATGCCGAGGGAAGCTTCCGCAACATCGGCATCTCGCTGACCTCTCCCAAGACCACATTGCTGCGCGGCGAGAAGACCGAGGTGCACATGCAAGTGCAGGGTCTCGAAGGTATTCAGACGCCGGTTCCGCTGCGGATCGAGGCCTCGCCGTCCGTCCTGCTGGAAGGCGGCAATGTGCAGCTGCTGCAAGTCCGGCCGCGCGATGTGCGGTCCGGCGGTTTGTTTGTCCTCGATCTGAATTTGCAGGCGGTGACCGAAGGCGGGTTCAACGTGACGGCCCGCGTCGTCACGCCGGAGCCGAAGAACGACAAGGGCGTGCTCGGCGGCATCCTGGGGAACATCTCGATCGGCGTCGGTGTCGGCGGTGGTGGTGGTGGCAGCAGCGGACAAACAGGCAGCGGCGGCACCCAGCCGCCCCCGTCCCAGCCTTCGTCGAACACGCAGCCGCCGCCGCATAACTGATTGGGTCGTGCATGACAGTCCGTTGCGGCGCGTCGGCCGCTTGGCGCTGCGCGACCCAAGCCCCACGCCAAAGTTGGCGCCTCTGACAAACTGTCACATATTTATCGCACCTGTGGTCTTGAAACCACAGATTGCGGCCACGATCTCCACACCAGGAAATTGCCAGGAGTGGCCGTCCATCCGTTAGAGCCAGCAGCGCGAGTCCAGACAGGTCAGGGTGCCCAGCTCGTGCGCACCCGTGCGGCACCAGGAAAAGTGGGTCCTCCCCGTGGCCAAAGCGCTGTGGCGCGTGCCGGGGTTGTCGTCTCCTGGCGCAAGTTGTTTCGCAAGAACCGGGGTGGGAGGGCGAAGGCGCCGTGCGGATCGGCTCGTGAAAGAGCCGTTTACCGGCCTGTCTGTCGTCAGACCTAAGGCGGAGACATCGTCCGCGCGCCTCAGCCCCTGACCGACCTGGCACCGCGCGCCCTCGATTCCTCCGTCTTAATTTTAGGTGATTAGGGCGATTTGTAACCATGTGCTAGCTGGAAAGGCGCATGGCT
>CAYXMO010000126.1:0-8218 GCA_964465935.1 uncultured Rhizobium sp. | reverse complement strand
CCGATCCCGGAGGACGAGCGCCGCAAGATCGGCCTGTTCTGCAACGTCCCCGCCGAGCGCGTCATCCCGGCGCTCGACCTCGACACCATCTATCGCGTGCCGATGGCCTATCACGAGGCCGGTCTCGACACCCAGCTGCTCAAGGTCTTCGGCATCGACAATGCGCCGCCGCCCGATCTCAGCCGCTGGAAGGAAGTGGTCGAGCGCGTCAAGAATCCGGAAGGCGAGGTGCGCATCGCCATCGTCGGCAAGTACATGCAGGTCAAGGATTCCTACAAGTCGCTGTCCGAAGCGCTGGTCCATGGCGGCATCGCCAACAACGTGAAGGTCCATCTCGACTGGATCGACAGCGAGATTTTCGAGCGCTCCGACGCCGCCGCCTTCCTGGAGAACGTCAGCGGCATCCTGGTGCCCGGTGGCTTCGGCGAGCGCGGCACCGAGGGCAAGATCGACGCGGTGAAATTCGCCCGCGAACGCAACGTGCCGTTCTTCGGCATCTGCTACGGCCTGCACATGGCGGTGATCGAGGCGGCGCGCGATCTCGCCGGGCTCGACGGCGCCGGCACCTCCGAGATCGGCCATCCCAAGCACGCCGTCATCGGCCTGATGACCGAATGGACCCGTGGCAACCAGAAAGAGACGCGCAGCGCCGACGGCGATCTGGGCGGCACGATGCGGCTGGGCGCCTACACCGCGGTGCTGACGCCGGGCAGCCGCGTCGCCGAGGTCTACGGCAAGACCGAGATCAGCGAACGCCACCGCCACCGCTACGAAGTGAACACCGAATACGCCAAGATGCTGGGCCAGTACGGTTTCAAGGTGAGCGGCTGGAGCCCCGACGGCCTGCTCCCCGAAATCATGGAGATCCCAGACCACCCCTGGTTCATCGGCGTGCAGTATCACCCGGAACTGAAATCGAGGCCGCTGGAACCGCACCCTCTCTTCACCTCGTTCGTCGCGGCCGCGGTGCAGAAGAGTCGGCTGGTCTGATCTACTACTTCTTGATTTTCATACTTTCCGGGAGTAGTAAACTCCCGAAAAGTAGGAAATATCGTGATGGGCAACTCCCTTCCCGGATCGAAAATCGCCGAGCAGCTGCTGATCTCGCCCGGCGGCGCGACCATGCGCGAACTGATCGCCGCGACCGGCGGTCCGCAATACAATGTCCTAAAACGGCTGGAATCCCGGGGCTGCACGGTGCGCAAGACGCGCGAGGGCCGCGAGACCCGCTACCACGTCGTTGCGCCCAAGGCCGTCTACGAATTGTCCGTCAGCGACAAGGGACAAGTCACGCTGCCGAAGGGCCTGCGGGACGAGATGCGGGTCTATGAAGGCCAAAAGCTGGAGGCGTCGATCGAAGACGGCAAGATCATGATCGCGCCTAAGACGCGGAGCATCCAGGATCTGTTCGGCATCCTCGGCAAACCGCCGAATGGCAAACGGGTCACACTCGCAGACATGGATGAAGCGATTGGCCAAGGCATAATCGAGCGCTTTGAGCGCGCCGTGAAACGCCGCAAGTGATCGGTCTCGACACCAATGTCTTGTTGCGTGTTCTGATCGAAGACGGCGATCCGCAAAGCGCTGCGGCGCGGGATTTTCTCGCCGCAGAGTGCAGCGCAGCCGATCCCGCCTTCATCAACACCGTCGTCTTGGTGGAAGTGGTTTGGGTGCTGGTACGGCGCTACGCTTATGGTAAGGCCGAAGTCGTCCGGACGATTGAGGCACTCTTGGCCGCGCCGGCGATTGCGTTCGCCAATGAAGAGTTGGTGCGATCGGCGTTGAAGCTTTATTCTCGACAATCGATAGGTTTCTCGGACGCCGTGATCGGTGAAATCAACCGCGCCGCGAGTTGTTCTGTGACCGCCACGTTCGACCGTAAAGCTGCGAAAACCGATTGCTTCGAATTGGTGCGGTAACACGTTACCCCTACCGCCCGATGAACCGCGCCTCGCGCTTGTTCAGGAAGGCGTCGAGACCTTCGGCGAAGTCCGCGGTGCGGCCGAGCGCCGAGATCGCCTGGCGCTCTTGTTCCATCTGGGTCTCCAGCGCGTTGGTCGCCGACACCGCATAGAGGTGCTTGGCTTGCGCCAGCGCCTCGGTCGGCAGCGCCGCGAGATGGGCGGTGTAGGCGCCGGCGCGTGCGAGGAATTCCTCGGCGGGGTAGATGTCGGACACGATGCGCATGTCCTTGGCTTCCTGGGCGGTCAGCGTGCGGTTGCTGCAGGTCAGCTCGAACGCCATCTTGGGCCCGACTAGGCGCGGCAGGTTGAAGGACAGCCCGCCATCGGTCACCGCGCCGATGCCGGTATAGGCGACGGTGAACTGCGCCGCGTCCGACGCCAGCACGATGTCGCCGGCCAGCGCGATGCTGAGCCCGCCGCCCGCCGCGATGCCGTTCACCGCCGTGACCACGGGCTTGCGCATCTGCGCCATGGTCGAGATCACGCCGTGGAAGCGCACCGTGAGCATCTTCAGATAGGCGCCGGCATTGCCGCGCGCCTCGACCGCGTCCTGCATCTGGCGGATGTCGCCGCCGGCGCAGAAGGCCGGTCCGCTGCCGGTGATCATGACGGCGCGCACGCTCGAATCCTGGTCGCAGGCGATCAGCGCGTCGAGAAATCCGTCGGTCAGCGAGAGATTGAGCGCGTTGAGGGCCTTGGGGCGATTGAGGGTGACGATCGCATAGCCCTGGGCGATCTCCAGCAGGACCGGTCTGTCGTCGAGGAAAACCATCTGCGCCGCTCCATCACATTCCGACATCAGGCCATAGAAGCTTTATTGCGCAAAGAGACCTCGCGACGAAGTGAAATTACCCTGTTTATCTTGTGTGAATTAAGCGCCACCGGAGGGCCGCTGGCCGCGAAGATTGCCGGTATATTTCACGAAAACGAAGAAATTGCAAAAAATATCCGGCGCCGCGCGAAAAATCGTCAGCCGCGGCGCGGCGCCAGGATCATCTTGATGCCGTCGCGCGGGCGCATCGTGATGCGGTGCTGCAGCACGATGTCCTGCCCCGACACCAGCTTTAGGCGGAAGCGCTGCGCCATGGTCGCCAGCATCAGCTGCGCTTCGGTCATCGCCAGCGCCATGCCGATGCAGACGCGCGGTCCGCCGCCGAACGGCAGATAGGCGAAGCGGTGGCGCCCCTGCGACCGCTCCGGCGAGAAGCGTTCCGGATCGAAGGTTTCGGGGTTCTCCCACAGCTGGCGGTGGCGGTGGATCACCCATGGGATCACGGCGACATTGGCGCCCTTGGGAATCTTCACGCCGCAGATTTCGTCGTCGGCGAGCACGGCGCGGTTGGAAAGCCCCGGCGCCGGCGGATAGAGCCGCATCGATTCCTCGATCACCATCCGCGTATAGGGCAGGTTGACCAGGTCGTCATGCACCGGATCGCGCCCGCCCAGCACCCGCGCCAGTTCCTCGTGCAGCTTGGCTTCCACTTCGGGATGCTGCGACAGCAGATACCAGGTGTAGGTCAGCGCCAGCGCCGTGGTCTCGTGCCCGGCCAGGAAGATGATCACGATCTCGTCGCGCACTTCGTCGGTCGTCAGCCGCACCCCGGTCTCGCCGTCGCGCGCCGCGATCAGCCGGTCGAGCAGGTCGCGCGGCGCGCCGTGCTGCAGCGTCTCGCGCGCCGCGATCAGCTTCTTCATGGTCGCGTCCATCGCCAGGAAGTTCTGGTGGATGCGCGCCATCTTCTTCTTCATCCGCGGCGGGCCGATCAGCGGCAGGATGTCGAGCACGCTGAAATCGAGCGCCTTGCCCATCTTGTCGAGCGAGCTTTCGACCAGATGGCCCAGCTCGTCGCCATCGGCGGAGAACATGGTGGTGGAGATCACCTCCAGCGTCAGATGCGTCATCTCCTCGGCGATGTCGATCACCGAGCCGGCGCCCTTCGCCGCCCAGGCATCGGCGAAGGCCGAGGCCGACGACACGAAGGCCGGCGAATAGGCGACGATGGATTTGAAATCGAAGCTCGGCGCCATCAGCCGGCGGTGCGACTTCCATTTGTCGCCTTGGGAGACCAGAAGTCCTTCGCCGACGATGGCGCCCAGCATCTGGGTTTCCATCTCGGTCTTGGGATAGTTGGCGACGTTGTCGAGCAGCACGCGCTTGACGCCCGCCGGATCGCTGATCACGAAGTTGCGGCCGAAGATGATCTTCCACTCCCAGACGCCCTTTTCGTAGGCGATGCGGGGGATCTCTTCGAACTCGTTGGCGGGGCGGTCGAACAGCCGGCGGTAGAGGGAGGGCGATTTCTCGGGCGGCGGCGCCGTCCCCACCAGCAGGGGTGCGGCAAACGACTCGGCGACGCTCATGGCGAATTGTCCCCAACCGGCACAGGGGATGTAGGCAGGTAGGGGTCGCCGTTCAATGCCGCCGTCGCGCCGATGTTCAATATTCCCGCCAGAATCAGGGACAGGAGCAGGCTGGCATCGAGACCGGCACCCGACCGCGCCAATGCCGTAAAGGCAAGGACCGCCAGACCCGTGGAACCGAGGGCCGAGAGGAGGGGCTTCACAATCAGAGTACGCATGGCCGTCTTCCCGTCGCGTTCGTCGTTGAGATGCAGCGGCCGGCCCGGTCGGATGCGGATGGTTTACAAATCTTGCCGGCCGGCGGGCGCCCGCGCGCTGCGTTAACCGCCGGTTTACCGCGCCGCTAAACCTGTAGGGATTCAGAAACAACAGTCACTTAAGCTGCCGCGTATGGTCCGTTTCCTCCTCGCGCGCCTGCTTCTGGCGCTCGCCTTTGGCGGGCTGCTGGGCGATGCCGCGCTGGCCGCGGCCGGCGGCACGGCCTACAGCGCCGCCTATGACTACCGCATCGGCGTCGCCGACAAGATTCGCGTCATCGTCTATGGCGAGACCGATCTGGGCGGCGACTTCCAGATCGACGCCACCGGCATGGTGCGGCTGCCGCTGATTGGCCAGGTGCGCGCCGGCGGCATGACGGCGCACGACCTGGAGAACAACATCCGCGCCGCGCTGGCCGACGGCTATGTCAACGATCCGCGCGTCGCGGTGGAGATCACGACCTATCGTCCGTTCTACATCGTCGGCCAGGTGTTCAAGCCCGGCGAGTATCCCTACGCCAACGGCCTCACCGCTTCGAGCGCCGTCGCGCTCGCCGGCGGCTTCACGCCCAAGGCGGTCGACAGCGTCGTTTACATCCGCCACCAGGGCGAGAGCATCGAAACCAGGGTCGCCGCCAACGACAGCACCCTGATCCATCCGGGCGACGTCGTGCGCGTCGATTCCACGACCTTCTGGGACGTGATGGACGTCCTGACACCGCTCACCGGCGTCAGCGCATTGCGCTACACGATCCCCTAGAAGCAAACCTCGCAAAAAAACGCCGCCGCCGCACGGGTCGCGTTTTGCGCGCGCTCTGTTGTATAAGGCGCGGGTCCCCGTTCACAGGATCAAACCCCGTGCAGACCAACGCCGTCGTCAAGGTCGGTTCCGTCGAGATCGGCAATGCCCGCAAGCTCGCGATCATCGCCGGTCCTTGCCAGCTCGAAAGCCGCGAGCACGCCTTCGAGATGGCTGGCGCGCTCAAGGAGATGGCGGCCAAAGCCGGCGTCGGCCTCGTCTACAAGACCAGCTTCGACAAGGCCAACCGCACCAGCACCTCGGGCAAGCGTGGCCTCGGCCTGGAGAAGTCGCTTCAGATCTTCGCCGACCTCCGTTCGCAGCTCGGCCTGCCGATCCTGACCGACATCCACGAGCGCGAGCAGTGTGCGCTAGTCGCCCCCGTCGTCGATGTCCTGCAGATTCCCGCCTTCCTGTCGCGCCAGACCGATCTGATCGTCGCTGCGGCCCAGACGGGGAAGGTCATCAACGTAAAAAAGGGTCAGTTCCTCGCGCCCTGGGACATCAAGAACGCCATCGCCAAGATCAACGAAGTCGGCAACGCCAACGTGTTGGTGACCGAGCGCGGCGCCAGCTTCGGCTACAACACACTGGTGGTCGACATGACCGGGCTGCCGACCATGGCCAAGTTCGGTGCGCCCGTGGTGATGGACGCGACTCATGCGGTGCAGAAGCCGGGCGGGCAGGGCGACAAGTCGGGCGGCGACCGCGAGATGGCGCCCTACATCGCGCGCGCCGCCGTCGCGGTCGGCGTCGCTGCCGTCTTCCTGGAGACGCACCAGGACCCCGAAGATGCCGCCCGGCGCGGCATCTCCGACGCGGCCAACATGCTGTGGCTCAAGGACGTGCCCGGCCTGATCGACGAACTCGTCGAGATCGACCGCATCGTCAAGCGGCCCAAAGTCAACTGATCTGCCTCGCCTGGCGAGGCGCTCGATCAAGCCGGAACGTAGGTCAGCCTGATCACGTCCTCGCCGATAGGGTCGCTCGCCACGAGGCGGAGTGGCGGCCTGGGACCTGCGAAGAATGGCTTGCCGCCACCGAGCACCACGGGGTGGAGATAAATCCGATAGGCGTCGATGAGACCCAGCCCCCCCAGCGTTCGCGCCAGGTCCGGTCCGCCGACGTCGATTTCCCCGGCGCGCTCGGCCTTCAGCCGGCGCATCGCCGCCTCGATGTCGCCTTCGACAAGCGTGGCATTGGGACCCACCGATGTCAGCGAGCGCGACACGACCCATTTGGGCTGGCTGCGCCACGCCGCCGCGAATTCGCGTTCCTCAGTGTCCCACTCGGGCTGGTCGTCGTCCCAATAGCGCATTACCTCGTAGAGGCCTCGGCCGTACACGCAGCCCGCCTGGTTGCGCGTCTGCGCGATGAAATGGCGGAAGAGCGCTGGGCTTGGCGCAAACGCCGTGTGATCGACATAGCCGTCCAACGACTGGTTCATTCCGAAGACGAGTGTCGCCACGCCGCAAATCTCCACAGCCTGCTAGAGGGCGGCTCGCCAGGCATCGGCCAGTCCGATCAGCGACAGCACCACCAGCGCCAGATTGGTGAGGCCGCTGATCGCGGCGCCCGGCAGCCGGGTCTCGGGATCGGCCATGTACAGGCGCATATAGACCACGCGCCCCGCGACCCAGATCAGGCCGATCGCCGGCGCGATCCAGGAATAGGCGACGGGATAAAGCGTCGCCAGCCATAGAAACGGCAGGAAGATGCCGAGCTGCTCCAGTGTGTTGAGCTGCACGCGGTAGGCGCGGTCGAACAGCGGATGGCCGCTGGTCGCCGGCGCCTTGATGCCGTGCTGGCCGCGCAGCCGCCCGACCGTGAAGCCGGTGTAGAAATAGAACAGCACGGCGAGGAAGGTGACCGTCGCGCTCAGCAGCGTTCCGGAAATGGCGCCCATGGTGCTCCTCCCCGATGCGCGCGGGCTTTGCGGGCGAAGGCCGCGGTCAGGCGGCGGTCGCCGCCATCCAGCTCTGCACGATGCCGATGAGCGACAGGATCAGCAGTCCCGCCGTCGCCAGCGATGTGACCAGGAAGCCCATGCTGCGCTTGTTCGGCGCCGCCATGTAGCCTTGCATGTACATGAAGCGGCCGATGACCCAGACGAGGCCGAACGCCGCCGGCAGCCAGCCCAGCATGTGGAAATAGCTCGTCGCCACCCACAGCAGCGGGAAGAAGATGATCGATTGTTCGACCGTATTGACCTGCACGCGATAGGCGCACTCGAATTCCAGCGGGCCGCTGACCGCGGGCGCGTCGATTTTGTGCTTGCCGCGCATCCGCGCGACGTTGATGCCGGTGTAGAAGACGAACAGAACGGCGAGCACGGTGACGGCCGCGCTCAGGATGTCGGCGGGTACATGCATGGCGATTGCCCCCTGATGGCTGAACTCCCGCGCCGGCGGCGCGGGAGCGTTGTTGGCTCAGCCTACAGGGATTCGCCGCCGGGCGCTTACTGCGCCGTGCCGCCGGCCTGGCGGGCGGCACGCCACGCCTCGAATTTGGCGGTGATCGAGGCCTTCTGGTCGGCGGACAGGGCGGCCCAGCGCGCCGCCAGATCGGCTTTCATCTTGGCCCTGTCGGCGTCCGACATCGCCATGAAGTCGGCCCGGCGCTTGTCGCGATAGGCATGCTTTTGGTCGTCGGTCATGCCCGCCGTGGCCTTGGCCGCGTCGACGAACAGCATCATGCGCTCCTCGGGCGACAGGAAGCCGCGCATCGCGCCATGGCCGCCCATTGCGGCTGGGGCCGGCGCATCGGCGGCCAGGGCAGTGTCGGCGAAAGCGGCGGACGAAAGCAGCAGGGCTGCGGCGAGAGCAAGATGCGAAAGC
>CAYXMO010000125.1:0-8254 GCA_964465935.1 uncultured Rhizobium sp. | reverse complement strand
CGACGGCATCTATCTGATGGGCTTCCTGCCGCAGAACGACACCAACCGCGTCGTCGCCTATGCCTTGGCGCAGGGGCGGCACAAATTCGCCGCCCTGGTGCCGAGCACCGCGTTCGGCGACGTGACCCTGGAAGCGCTGCGCAGCACCGTCACCGACGGCAAGGGCGAGGTCGGCGACATCCAGCGCTTCTCCGCCACCGTCGACGGCGTGCTGGTGCCGGCGCAGACCATCGCCAAGACCGACGC
Organism: uncultured Rhizobium sp.; assembly: GCA_964465935.1. Classification (GTDB taxonomy): domain Bacteria; phylum Pseudomonadota; class Alphaproteobacteria; order Micropepsales; family Micropepsaceae; genus Rhizomicrobium. Next base: position 8,008 of record CAYXMO010000125.1, on the reverse strand, counting down.
CGACGCGGTGTTCATCCCGCAAGCCGGCGCCATCCTGCATGCCGCGGCGCCGACCCTGGGTTCGAGCGGGCTCGATCCCGCCAAGGTGAAGATCCTGGGCACCGGACAATGGAACGATCCAACCTTGATGACCGAGCCGACGCTGAGCGGCGCCTGGTTCGCCGCCCCCGACCCCAGGGACGAGATCGCCTTCAACGCCAAGTACCGCGAAGCCTTCGGCGCCAACCCGCCGCAGTTGGCGGCGCTGTCCTATGATGCAGTGTCGCTGGTGGCGGCGCTGGCCAAAGGCGAGCCTTATAAGCGGTTCACCCGCGCGGCGCTGGCCGATCCCAACGGCTTCTCCGGCGCCGACGGCATCTTCCGCTTCACGGCGGACGGCACGGCGGAGCGCGGCCTCGCCGTGCTCAGCGTCGCGCCGGACGGCTTCCACGTGATCGATCCGGCGCCGACGACGTTCGTGAAGCCGGGGAGTTAATCCGCCAACGCGGCGATCACGCTGTTGAGCAGCAGACGCCCACGCGGCGTTGCGGTCAGGTGGTCACCTTCGCGCAACAGTAAGCCATCGTCGATCAGCGTCTGCATGCGCGCCGCATCCAGGCCAAAGCCCCAGCGGGCGCGATAGGCGGCGAGGTCGAGGCCTTCGGCCAGACGCAGATTCATCAGCAGATGCTCGCGCGCCGCGTCAGCAATTGCGATTTCGCTTTGTTCGATCAACCCGTGGCCGTTCTTCGCGACAGTGTCGCGCCAGCGTTCCGGCAAGCGCTCGGTCTGGGTCGCGATGCGTTTGCCGGCGAGATCGAGCCGGCCATGCGCGCCGGGGCCGACGCCGGCATAGGAGCCGTAACGCCAATAGAGCAGATTGTGCCGCGCTTCCGAGCCCGGTGCCGCGTGGTTGGAAATCTCGTAGGCGGGTCGGCCCGCCGCCGCCGTCATCTCCTGTGTCAGCTCGAACAATTCGGCGGCGCGGTCTTCGTCGGGGATTTTGAGCGTGCCCGATTTGTGCAGCGTGAAGAACGGCGTCGCCGGTTCGATGGTGAGCTGATAGAGCGACAGGTGATCGGTGCCGAACGCCAGAGCCTCGTTGAGTTCGCAGCGCCACGCAGCAAGCGTCTGATCGGGTCGGGCATAGATCAGGTCGAGCGAGACGCGCTCGAAATTGCGCATCGCGAGCGCCTGCGCCGCTTTCGCTTCCGCGACGTTGTGCAGCCGGCCCAGCATTTTCAGGTCTTTGTCGTTCAATGCCTGCACCCCCAGCGACAGCCGGTTGACCCCGGCGGCGCGGTAATCGGCGAAGCGCGTGGCGTCGGCGCTGGCGGGATTGCTCTCCAGCGTGACTTCGACGTCGTTCGCCGTGCACCACAACTTCGCGATGGTGTCGAGCGTGCGCCCGACGCTCCTGCCCTGCATCAGCGAGGGCGTGCCGCCGCCGAAGAACACGGTCTCGACGATGGGGCGGTCGGCGCCCTGTCGCGCCGCCGTCCATTCCAGTTCGCGCACGATGGCATCGATCCAGCCGGTCTCGTCGATATGCTGGCGGACATGCGAATTGAAATCGCAATAGGGGCACTTGGCCGCGCAGAACGGCCAATGCACGTAGATGCCGAAGCCGCTCATGCGCGTTTGCTGGGGTTGATGTTACCCCTCCCACACTTGTCATGGCCCGCAAAAGCGGGCCATCCAGGTGACACCGCCACAATTGTCGAAAGCAGAGGCGCACGAACCGGATGGCCCGCTTTTGCGGGCCATGACAGTTGAGGGATTAGGTCTTTAGGCACCAGCAGTTCGTTCAAATATGTCGCTCGCGACGAGTTTTTCGAAGGCGCGGGCGCGGTGGCTCATCGCGTGTTTGATCGCCGGCTCGATCTCGCCGAAGGTCTCGGTCATGCCGTCGGCGATGAAGATCGGGTCGTAGCCGAAGCCACGGGTTCCGCGCGGTGGGAAGGTCAGGCGGCCGTGCACTTCACCTTCAAAAATGCGCGGCGCTTCGTGCGGCAATGCGAGCGCCAGGGCCGAAACGAATTTCGCGGAAAGGTCGGAGGCGTGCTTTTCCTTCAGCTCGCGCTCGACCCGCGCCATCGCAAATCCAAAATCCTTGCCCGGACCGCACCAGCGCGCCGAATAGATGCCCGGTGCGCCATCCAACGCGGTCACGACCAAACCGGAATCGTCCGACAGCGCCATGTGACCCGAACGGTCCGCGACCCAGCGCGCTTTCAGCGCCGCGTTGCCGGCGAAACTGTCTTCGGTCTCTTCCGGTTCTTCGATCTCCAGATCGCGGGCGCCGATGACATGCAGGCGGAAGGGCGCCAGCAGCTCGACAATCTCGCGGACCTTGCCGGGATTGTGGCTTGCCACCACCAGCGTGTCGCCGCGCGAAAGCTTCATCAGATCACGGTCCGGGCGCGCTTGGCGTGTTCGACCGCGGCCTCGTCGAGCAGGCGGCGGGCGTTGACCAGGTGGCCTTCGAGCGCCAGCGCATGGGCGCCGGCGCGCGGCACTTCCCCGGCGCGGAAATGCGTCGCGGCGATGCGGGCATGCGCCGCGACCTTGTCCGCTTCCTCGGCCAGCGCGTCGAAGCGCTTGGCCTGTTCTTCGCGTCCCGCGGCTGGATCGCTCATGCGCCGATCGCCTTCTTCTGCAGCACCACCAGTTCGCCGATGCCCTTGCGCGCCAGCTTGAGGAGCTGGGCGAATTCCTCGTCGCTGAACGGCGCGCCTTCGGCGGTGCCCTGGATCTCCACCAGCCCGCCTGTTCCGGTGAGGACGAAATTCGCGTCGGTCTGGGCCGTCGAATCCTCGGCGTAGTCGAGGTCGAGCACCGGCGTGCCCTTCCAGATGCCGCAGGACACCGCCGCGACATGATCCTTGATCGCCGGCTTGATCACCGCGCCGGTCTTGCGCATGAACTGGATGCACTGATGCAGCGCGACGAAGCCGCCGGTGATCGACGCGGTGCGGGTGCCGCCATCGGCCTGGATCACGTCGCAGTCGATCGCGATCTGGCGCTCGCCCAGGGCCGAGAGGTCGACCACGGCGCGCAGCGAGCGGCCGATCAGGCGCTGGATCTCCAGCGTGCGGCCCGACTGCTTGCCTTGGGCCGCCTCGCGGCGCATGCGCTCATGGGTGGCGCGCGGCAGCATGCCGTATTCGGCCGTCACCCAGCCCTTGCCGGTGCCGCGCAGGAAGCCGGGGGCGGTGTCCTCCAGGCTGGCGGTGCACAGCACATGGGTGTCGCCGAACTTGACCAGGCAGGAGCCTTCGGCGTGCTTGGCAACGCCCGGTTCCAGGGTCACGGTACGCATCTGGTCGATTGCGCGGGCGGATGGGCGCATGGTTGTTTGCCTTGAAGTTTAGGGCGCGGGCCGTTACCTAGCGGCTTTGCTTGGGCCGGCGCAAATGCCGTTGCGTGCGCTTCTAAAAATACTGTGATGTCAAAGGTTTAACTGAGTGGACCCCGTCTCGACCCGCGCCTTGAACGCCGCCCTGGGCGACCGCCCCCGGGAAGTGTTCCGCCATCTGGTCGAGGCCTTCATCTCCTCGGGCGAGCCGGTGGGCTCGCGCACTCTGTCGCAGCGCCTGCCGCTGACCCTGTCGCCGGCCTCGATCCGCAACGTGATGGCCGACCTGGAACATATGGGCCTGCTCTACGCGCCGCACACCAGCGCCGGCCGCGCCCCGACCGAGAAGGGCCTGCGCCTGTTCGTCGACGGCCTGTTGGAAGTGGGCGAGCTGGCGCCGGACGAGCGGGCCCAGATCGAGACGCGGATGAGCGGCAGCGGCCGGGCGCTGGAAGACGTGCTGACCCAGGCGACGTCGCTGCTGTCGGGGCTTTCCAATTGCGCCGGCCTTTTGGTCTCGACCAAGCAGGACTCGCCGCTCAAGCATATCGAGTTCACCGCCATCGGCCCTGGCAAGGCGCTGGTGGTGATGGTGAGCGAGGATGGCCAGGTCGAGAACCGGCTGATCGACACGCCGCTGGGCCTGCCCGGTTCGGCGATGTCGGAAGCGTCGAACTATCTCAACGCCCGGCTGCGCGGGCGCACGCTGGATTCGGCACGCGCCGAGGTTCTGGCCGAGCTCGAAAGCGAGCGCGCCGAGCTCGACGGCCTCACCGCCAAGATCGTGGCCGAGGGCCTGGCGACACTGTCGCTGCCCGACTCGCGCAACGCCGACGAGAAGGTGCTGATCGTGCGCGGCACTTCGCACCTGCTCGATAGCGTCGAGGCCCAGGCCGATATCGAGCGCGTGCGCACCCTGTTCGAGGAGATCGAACGCAAGAACGACCTGATCCGCCTGCTGGAACTGGCCCAGACCGGCGACGGCGTACGCATCTTCATCGGCTCGGAGAACCGGCTGTTCAGCCTTTCCGGCTCGTCGATCATCGCCGCGCCTTACGCCAATTCCGCCGGCAAAGTCGTCGGCGTGATCGGCGTGTTGGGCCCGACGCGGCTGAACTATGGCCGCATCATTCCGATGGTAAATCACACCGCAAAAGTCGTCGGCCGATTGCTGGGCTGACGCGTTTAGGAAGAACGATGAGCGACGAAACGGAAAATCCCGAACTCGACCCCAACCAGCCGCATCCGGCCGACGTCATCCAGGCGCTGAACGCCGAGAATGTCGACCTGAAAGACCGGCTGCTGCGCGCCCTGGCCGAGACCGAGAACGTGCGCCGCCGCGGCGAGCGCGAGCGCGAGGACACCAAGCAGTTCGCGGTCAGCCGCTTCGCCCGCGACATGCTGGGCATCGCCGACAATTTCGCCCGCGCCCTGGCGCATCTGCCGCAGGCGGTGCGCGACGCCGCCGATCCGCAGGTCAAGGCCGTGATCGACGGCGTCGAGGCGACCGAGCGCCAGCTCATCTCGACGCTGGCCAATCACGGCATCAAGCCGATCGAGACCGACGGCGCCAAGTTCGATCCCCATCTGCACCAGGCGGTGGCGGAAGTGCCGGGCGAAGGCCGCCCGGCGGGCGCGATCGTCAACGTGGTGCAGACCGGCTTCACCATCGGCGAGCGCCTGCTGCGCCCCGCCATGGTCACGGTGGCGAAGAAAGAGGCCGGCAACGGCGCCGCCCCCGGCGAGTCGGTGGACACGACGGCGTAGAGAGCGTGCGTGCTTCGAGGCTCGTCCATACGCTGACGCTATGGACCGCGGAGCACCTCAGCATGACGAGAGTTGGCACTTTGTAATCCACAAAGGGTGCGTCATCCTGAGGTGCGAGCGCAGCGAGCTTCGACGGATGCCTGCGCAATCCCCTCGACAACCCGCTCACCCCGCGCAATCCTCTCCCCATGAGCGACGTCGAAGCGCTGTCGGTTGAAGACCAGTTGCGGGGCTCGGACGCGCGCGCCTATTTCGAGCAGCGCCTCTTCATCCTGTCGCCCTTCGGCACCGCCGTGACGACCTTGCTGCTGTTCATCGTGCTGTTCGGCCTCTTTCTCATCGCCGCCGAGGCCGAGCACATCCGCCTGTTCTCGGACGGACGGCAAGGCTTCGTGGTCGAGACCGTCACGCGCATGGCCTTCACCATCACGCTGATGCTGTGCGCCGCCCTGTTCATCCAGCGCTATACCCGGCTGAAAGAGCGCGCCGACCGCGCCGCCTATGCCGCCGTGCTGGCGCCGGGCGCCGTCGCGCGCCGCAACCTGATGGAGCTGACGCCGAACAGCGCGCGGCTGGTGCCGTTCACGCTTCTGGGCGTCGTGCTGGGTGCCGGCGCGAGCTGGTTCCTGTTCGGCGCCGACATGCTGCTGCGGCCGAGCCCGCTTTATGCCACCTTCGCTTGGTTCCTGCTGGTCAACATCGCCCTGGTCGCGTCGTTCACCCGTGGCGTCGAGCTGTCGCGCGCCGGCTCGCAGACCATCGCGCAGACGATCGAGCACGACCTGGTCGTCGACCTGCTGCGCATCGACACCTTGTCGGTGTGGGGCCGTTCGGCGGCGCGCTTCGCGCTGATCTGGTTCACGGTCAGCGCCGTGTCCTGCCTGTTGTTCATCGGCGCCGGCCTCAACGCCTTCACCGTCTCGATGCTGGCGACCTTCCTGGCGCTGGGCGTCTTCGTGTTCGTGCGCCCGATGGAGCAGGTGCATCGCAAAATCCTGGACGCCAAGCGGGCCGAGCTCGAGCGCATCCGCGGCCAGCTCGACGGCTTGCGCGATGCCGCCGTGCACGACCCGTCCGCCGCCACGCGGCTGCAAGGCCTGCTCGCCTACGAGACGCGGATCGCGGCGGCGCCGGAATGGCCGTTCGACCAGACCACGCTGGTGCGGGTCTGCGCCTCGGCCCTGATCCTGACCGTGCCGTGGTTCGGCCAGGCCATCGCGCAATACGCGGTGGAGCATCTCTCGCATTGACCGTATAAGGGCCACATGAGCGATCTACGTATCGTCGTCGCCGGCGCCGGCGGCCGCATGGGGCACGAGATCCTGCGTGCGGTATCTGCCGAACCGGGCATCGTGGTGCACGGCGCGCTGGAGCGGGCCGGGCATCCCGATCTGGGCCAGGATGCCGGCGCGCTGGCGGGGCTCAAGCCTCTGGGTGTAGCGCTGAGCGACGATCCTTTGCCGCTGCTGGCGAGCGCGCAGGCGCTGATCGATTTCACCGTGCCGCGCGTTTCGGTCGAACTGGCGGCGCTCGCGGCGCAGGCGCGCATCGTGCACGTCATCGGCACCACCGGCTGCTCAGCCGAGGACGACGCCAAGATCCGCGCCGCGGCGCGCCATGCCGTGATCGTCAAATCGGGCAATATGAGCCTGGGCGTGAACCTTTTGGCCAAGCTGGTGCGCGAGGCGGCGCGCGCCCTGCCCGGCTACGACGTCGAAATCCTGGAGATGCACCACCGTAACAAAGTCGACGCGCCGAGCGGCACAGCGCTGATGCTGGGCCAGGCGGCGGCGGAAGCGCGCGGCATCTCGCTCGCCGAGAATTCCGACCGCGGCCGCGACGGCCAGACCGGGGCGCGGCGCGACGGCGCCATCGGCTTCGCGGCATTGCGCGGCGGCTCGGTGGTCGGCGAGCACCAGGTGATCCTGGCCGGACCGCAGGAGCGCATCGTGCTCAGCCACATCGCCCAGGACCGCGCCATGTTCGCGCCCGGCGCGGTGGCCGCGGCACGCTGGGGCCAAGGCAAGAAGCCGGGGCTCTACGCGATGGCCGACGTGCTCGCTGGAGCGTGACGCGCCGCCTCGACCGCCAGCATGGCGCGCTTTCTGTCCAAGCCCCAGTGGTAGCCGGTCATCGCACCATTGCTGCCCAGCACGCGGTGGCAGGGAATGATCCAGGAGATCGGATTGCGCCCCACCGCCATGCCGACGGCGCGCGAGGCGTTGGCATTGCCGGCCAGCGCCGCGACCGCGCGATAGGTCGACGTCCGGCCTTCGGGAATGGCGAGCAGCGCCTCCCACACCTTGATCTGCCAGGGCGTGCCGAGGAGGTGCAGGCGCAGCTCGTCCTTGCTCGCCGCCGGAGAGAAGATGCGCTGCGCGTATTTCGCCGTGCGCTCGGGCGCTGGCGTGAACCGCGCCTTGGGCCAGCGCGCCTTCATGTCGGCGAGCATCTTCTTCTCCTCGCCTTCATCGCCGAAGGCGAGGCCGCAGACACCCTTGGCCGTCGCCATCACCAGCGCGATGCCGAACGGGCAGGCATGGAAGCCGTAGTCGATCGCGACGCCTTCGCCGCCCTTGGCGTAGTCGCCCGGCGTCATCGCTTCGATCTTGAGGCACAGATCGTGCAAGCGCGACGGGCCCGAGAGGCCGGCATCGAGCGAAGTCTCGAGCAGGCTGCGGCCTTGCTTCAGGTCGCCCTTGGCGTGGTCCAAGGTCAGATGCCCGACGAAATTCTTGGGGCTGACCCCGACATAACGGGTGAACAGGCGCTGGAAGTGGAAGGGCGACAGCCCGACCGTGTCGGCGGCGTCTTCCAGGGTGGGTTGGTCCAGGTAATTGGCGCTCAGGAACCGGATCGCACGGCCCATGCGGCGCCAATTGGCGTCGTTTTCGTCGAAGGAGA
>CAYXMO010000124.1:0-8288 GCA_964465935.1 uncultured Rhizobium sp. | reverse complement strand
CGCGGCGGCGCTCAGCGCCGGGGTCGAGGCCGGCGCCTTCTCGGCGCTCGGCGTCATCGCGGCGCGGGGCAGCGCCGAGGCCGTGGCGGCGTTCGGCATCGCCACCGGCGGCCTCATCACCCTCATCGGCATGATCGCGCAGGGCTACGCGACCGCCGGCACCGTGCTGGTGTCCGATGCCGTCGGCCGCGGCGCGAGCGACGAGGCGCCGCGCCTGGGCTGGACCGCCACCGCCGTCATCGCCGCGAGCATGGCGATCTGCGGCCTCGGCTGCACGCTCTTCGCCGTGCCGGTGGCAGGCCTGTTCACCACCGACCCCGCGACCATCGCCGCGCTGGTGGGCGTGATGGCGCTGGTCGGGCTCTTGATGATCCCGGACGGGGCGCAGACCGCGACCGACTCCATCCTGCGCGCCCGCGGCGACAACTGGCTGCCGACCGCGCTGCGGATGGCGCCGTTCGTCCTCCTGGCACCGCCGCTCGCGCTGTATCTCGCCGAGACGCGGCATCTGGGCTTGAGCGGCGTCTTCGCCGCCCTGCTGACGGCAAGCAGCATCGCCTTCGCCGCCCAGGCCGTGCGCCTCTACACGCTGCGCAACTAGCCGACCAGCGGCTTGTCCTGGATGCGGGCGAAGAATTTCTGGCTCTGCTCGCCGCCTTGGTTGTAGTGCTTGGCGCCGGTGAAGTCCGCGATCTTGGACCAGTTCGCCGCCACGTCGTCCGCCGTCGCGTTGTGGCCGAGGTTGACGCCGTCGGTCTCGACCAGCTGCGCCGCCGCGAACACGCCGGCAGCCGCCGTCGCGATCACGCCGGTCGGCGCGTCTTCGCTGACGAGATAGACCACCGCCGGCGTCACGTATTCGGGCTTGAGCATGTCGAGCACGTTCTTCGGCATCAGGTTCTCGGTCATGCGCGTGCCGGCAACCGGGCAGATGGCGTTGACCTTGATGTTGTCCTTGGCGCCTTCGAGCTTCAGCGTGTTCATGAAGCCGACGAGGCTCAGCTTGGCGGCGCCGTAATTGGTCTGGCCGAAATTGCCGTAGAGGCCGGTCGACGACGTCGTCACCACGATGCGGCCATATTGCTGCTTCTTGAAGATCTCCCACAGCGCCTTGCACGGCTTGACCGTGCCCATCAGGTGCACCGCCATCACGGCGTCGAAATCCTTCATCTCCATCTTGGAGAAGCTCTTGTCGCGCAGGATGCCGGCATTGGCGACCAGGATGTCGACGCGGCCCCACTTGTCCATCGTCTGCTGGATCAGGTGCTGCACGCCGGCGTCGTCAGAGACGGACGCGCCGTTGGCGAAGGCTTCGCCGCCGGCGTCGGTGATTTCCTTGACCACCGCTTCGGCCGCCGCCGAGTTGCCGCCGGTGCCGTCGACCGCGCCGCCCAGATCGTTGACCACCACCTTGGCGCCGCGCTTGGCCAGCTCGATGGCGTGGCAGCGGCCCAATCCGCCGCCGGCGCCGGTGACGATCGCGACTTTGCCCTTGAATTCGATGGTCATGGGAGTGCCTTTCGCAAAGCGTGAGAATAGCAGGGCGGGAGTGATGGCTTACGGGCGCTTTTCGGTCAAGCGCCCCACTTTTAAGATGAAAAGTTTGGGCGTTTGGGGGCGAAAAACTGCCGTAGCGCGCGGTTTGCGGGGATTTCGATGTACCGGCACAGCAGCCAGCCCCAGACGATGCAAACCGCCAGCAGCGCGAAGGGCTCCGGCCACCAGATCCAGTCGGCGAAGCGGATGCCGAAGATCAGCGTGTCGTCCGGCGGATAGGCGCTCTCGATGAAGCGGATGAGCTGCAGCCACGCCGTCTGGCCGATATAGATCGCGAACGACCATTCGCCGAGCTTCTGCAGCGCTCTGATCTGCAGGAAGCGCGCAACGAAGCCGCGGTCGAAGCTGAGCGCGTAGACCAGCCACAGCATCGGCACGACGGTATAGATGTCGCGCGGATTGTGCGACCAGCCGTTGCAGAAGATGCCATAGCCCATCCACAGCAGCACCAGCGCCTGCAGCGCCGACAGCGCGATCTCCGGCAGCGTATCGGCCAGCGCCTTGGTCTTGCCGTAGAGCACGCACATCCCGACACCGACGGCGAACGCGCTCATGCCGCGGAAGATGCCGTTGTGGAAGGTGATGTCGAGGCCGTGCAGCCCGGTCGCCGACAGATACCACAGTCCGGCGATGCCGCCGGCGATCAGGCCGATGGCGCTCAGCCAGCCGCCGCGCGAAAGCAACAGATAGACCGGAAACAGCAGGCAGAGCAGGAACTCGACGCTGACGAACCAGCTGGCGCCGTTCCACGACAGGTAGGGAAAGATGTTCCACGCCTGCACCAGGAACAGGTTGGCGACGAAGGTTTGCCACGTCACGACGGGATGATAGGCCGCTTCGTAGATCGAGACGCCGCCGGTGGCGTGCGCGATGCCGTTCAGGATCAGCATCATGACCAGGATATAGAGCAGCATCGCCAGGTGCAGCGGGTAAAGCCGCGACAGCCGCGCGATCAGGAATTCGCGATAAGCGCTGCCGCGCCAGAATTCCAAGACTCGCGCGCCATAGACATAGGTCAGGATGAATCCCGACAGCGCGAAGAAGAACTCGACCCACATATAGCCGTGCCCGATGATCAGATCGAACGGCTTGAAGTTCCGGTAATGGTGCCCCTCGCAATAGTGATAGAGCACCAGGATCAGCGGCGGGATGGCGCGGGCGCCGGCCAGCGCCTTGATCTCGCCGGGGCGGGAAAGGGCCGTACCGCTCATGGCGCCTTGATCTCCGCGAAGCGCTGTTGGATCGCATCGACCGCGCTGCGCAGGCGCACGAAGCGCGATCCGGTGATCGTCACGAAGGGTAAGGCGCGGCGTTCCAGCTCCGCGCGGGTCTGCGCGAACATCTTCGCCCGCGTCGCCTGATCGGGGAAGTAGCGCACGCCGTCGGCGACGAACGGCACATCGATGTCGCACAGCAGGTAGAGATCGGCCGGATCGTCGATGCGGTCGAGATCGGCTGGCCGCTCGCCCAAGAGGACGTCGGCCCACACCGCCGTCATCACCGCGTCGGTATCGAAGAAGATCAGGTTCTTGGCCTTGCGCCGCGCCGCGGCGGCAAGCAGATCGTGGCCTTGCCGGATGGCGCGCAAATCCGCCATGTCGCAGGTGTTGCCGAAGATTTCGCAGTAGAGCCGTCCATATTCCGGCACTGCGACCGTCTGGAAATGCTCCGCCAGCTCGGCGGCCAAGGTTGTCTTGCCGGTCGACTCCGGCCCATGCAGGCAGACGGTCTTCAAGGTGACTCTCGACGGATGTAACGGCGGCCCAGGCGCTGACGGATTCGCGGCTCTCCTTCTAGCACGCCCCAACCGGCTGCGGGCACCCCCGCTTCCCCAGCGGAGGTTTTGCCGTAAGCTGGCCGCAACCGCCGGGGGGAATCGATGTCTCTTGATATGCCGCATCTGCAGTCGGTCCTGGGGATCGTCTTCCTCATCGCCATGGCCTGGCTGTTTTCGGAGAAGAAGCGCGCCTTCCCGGTCCGCATCGTCCTCGTCGGCCTGCTGCTCCAGGCCGGCATCGCCATCCTGCTGCTGAAGGTGCAGGTGGCGCGCGACGCCCTGTTCGGCCTCAATGGCGTCGTCACCGTCCTGACCGCCGCCACCCATGCCGGCACCAGCTTCGTCTACGGCTTCGTCGGCGGCAGCGACTTCACGCCGTTCACCGTCACCAACCCCGCCGGCATGACGACCTTCGCCTTCACCATCCTGCCGCTGGTCATCATCATCTCGGCGCTGTCGGCGATCCTGTGGTACTGGCGCATCCTGCCGGTCATCGTCGGCGGCATGTCGTTCGTCCTGCGCCGCACCCTGGGGATCGGCGGCGCGGTCGGCCTCGGTTCGGCGGCGACGGTGTTCCTCGGCAATATCGAAGGCTCGCTGGTGGTGCGTCCGTACCTAGCGAAGATCACCCGCACCGAGCTCTTCATCCTGATGACCACCGGCCTCGCCGTCGTCGCCGGCACGGTGTTCGTGGTCTACGCCAACATGCTGGGCGGCGGCTGCGTGCCCAATCCGCCGCCGGGCGCGCATTGCGTTCTGCCGGGTGCGCTCGGCCACATCCTCGTCGCCTCGATGATGTCGCTGCCCGCTGCGATCATCATGGCCAGCATCATGGTGCCCGGCGACGCGGTGACAGATGTCTCCCAGACCGATGACGCGCACAAATACCAGTCGACGATGGATGCGATGGCGCGCGGCACCGAAGATGGCCTGAAGATCTACATGCAGATCCTGGCCATGCTGATCGTCGTCACCGCGCTGGTCGCGATCATCAACACCATCATGGGCTATCTGCCGCCGGTCGACGGCGGTCCGCTGACGCTGCAGCGCGTGCTCGGCTGGATTTTCGCGCCGCTGGTGTGGCTCTATGGCGTGCCGTGGAACGAAGCGGTGCAGGCCGGCAGCCTCCTCGGCGTCAAGACCATCCTCAACGAGTTCGTCGCCTATACCCAGCTCACCGCCCTGCCGCCGAACACGCTGGGCCCGCGCAGCACCATGATCATGGTCTATGCCCTGTGCGGCTTCGCCAATTTCACCTCGGTCGGCATCCTGATCGCCGGCTTCGGCACCCTGATCCCGGAGCGCCGCAGCGAGATCGTTCCGCTGGCGATGCGCGCCATCGTCTCGGGCACGATGGCGAGCGGACTGACCGGCGCGATGATCGGACTGCTGACGCCGTGATCCGCGTCCTGAAGGCCGCCGCGGCGATCGTCTTCGTCGCGCTGCTCGGCCTTGGCCTGCCCGAACTCGGCGCGATCATTGCCGCGACGCTCAGCCACCACTGGCCGGTGTTTCCCTCGCCGCGCGGCCCGGCGCTGCCCTGGCTCTATGCGCAACACTTCTTCCAGACGATCTTGGCGCTGGCCGCCATCTTTTTCATCAAGCGCGTCACGCCGTTCGATGCCGGCCTGCGCTGGCCGCCCGGCAAGACCTATGTCCGCGCCGCGATCCTGTGGGGCCTGTTCTTCGGCGTGCTGATGACGGTGGTCGACTACGCCCCCGACCTTATCGCCCGCCATCCCATGGACCTCGGCTTTCCCATCACCCAAAGCAACGTCATCGGCTGGAGCTTCTTCGAAGGCGTCTATGTCGGACCGACCGAGGAAATCCTCTTCCGCTCGCTGCTGGTCGGCTACCTCATCGCCGCGTTGCCGGCCAAGCTGCGCCTCGGCGGTTACGAGATGAGCTGGGGCGGCGTGATCGTCGCGGCGATCTTCGCGCTGGCGCATATCGCCAGTTTCGACACCCGCCATTTCTGGGCTGCCGCCGGCCAGCAAGCCTACGCCTTCGCGCTCGGCGTGCTCTATGCCTACTGGTTCGAGAAATCGCGCAGCATCGTCGCCCCGATCGTCGGCCACAATGTCGGCGATGTCGTCGAATACGCGATCTGCTTCATTCTGATCGCACTGTGGAGATGAATCAACATTTCACGCGGAGCCGCGGAGTCGAGTTCAACTCCGCGTCTCCGCGGCTCCGCGTGAATCATTTCGCGTCGGCGGTTAGCGTAAATGCTTCGGCCAGAAGCTCGTAGGATCGCAGCCGCGACGCGAAATCGTAGGTGATCGTCACGACCACCAATTCGTCCGCGCCGTGCGCCTCAGCCAGCGCCGTCAGCCGCTCGCGCACCTGCGCGCCGGTTCCGACGATGGAACGCTTCGCCACCGTCGCCAGCAGTTTTTCCTCCTGCGCCGTCAACGGCTGCGCCAGCGCTTCCTCCGGCGACGGGAACGGGATCGGCCGGCCGCTCAAGAGCCGCACCACCCACAGATTGCGCGAGGCGGCGAGGCGCGCGGCCTCCGCCTCCGTCTCGCCGGCCAGCGCCGCGACGCCGAGCGACACCCGTGGCGCCGGACACGCCGCGCTCGGCTTGAAGCGCGAGCGATATTCGGCGACGGCGTCCTCGCTGCCTTCTGTCGAAATGAAATAGGCGTGGCTGAACGGCAGGCCAAGCTCGGCGGCATAGACCGCGCCATGGATGCCGGACCCCAGCATCCACAGTTCCGGCCCCGGAGTCGCGGCCCGTGGCATCGCGTGGATGCCGCGATAGGGATGATCGTCGGGCAGCGCCTCGCGGCCCGCGGCGTCGTCGAGGAACTGCCGCAGTAGCTGCACCTGGCTGGGGAATGCGTCGATCGGCCAGGCCTGCGGTCCCGCTTGCAGCGCCCGCGCCGTCATCTGGTCGGAACCCGGCGCCCGCCCCATACCCAGATCGATGCGCCCCGGATACATCACGTCCAGCATGCGGAACTGTTCCGCCACTTTCAGTGGGCTGTAATGCGTCAGCATCACGCCGCCGGAACCCACCCGGATGCGCTGCGTTTCCTGTGCGACCCGCCCGATCAGGATTTCGGGGCACGAGCCGGCGAACGCGTTGCTGTTGTGGTGCTCGGCCAGCCAATAGCGGTGATAGCCCAGCCGGTCGCACGCCTTCGCAAGTGCAATCGTTTCGGCGACCGCATCGGCGGCGCTGCCGTCTTTACGAATGGGTGACTGGTCGAGGACGGATATTTGCATCGCACACGGACGGTTTCGGCTGGGTTGTTCGCACTCCATTAACCACTAAGGCGCAGCCTATGGCCAGACTATTCAAGAAACCCGCCGTGTCGAACTCCGCGAACGTCATCGCCCTGTCCAAGAGCGTGCCCGAGGGCGCGTCCGGCGTCATTGCGCTCGACGCGATCGAGAGCCCGATCGTGCGCCAGGGCGTGGACTACTGGAACAAGCTGCGCGGGACACGCCGCTATCCTTCCCGCCAGGAGATGATGCCGCGTGAGTTGACGCCGCTGCTGCGCAATCTGGCGCTGATCCGCATCGTCGACGGCGACTACGAGTATCGCATCGTCGGCGACGCCCATGTCATCAGCCACGGCTTCTCGATGCAGGGGCTGCGCGTCAGCGACGTCGACAAGTTCTCGCCCGGCTACGGCCCGGTGCTCAAGAGCCTCTACGACCGCGCCGTGCGCCGGCGCGAGGTCTATGCCTTCCGCGGCTGGATGGAGCGCGGCGAGCAGCACAAGCAATACATCTACAGCGAAAGCGTGTTCATGCCGCTGGGCCCCGACGAGGCGACCATCGATCATGTCCTCAATTTCTCCGTCTACACGCCGCGCGACAGCTTCGAGCGCTGACGCGGCCGCGCGGCGGGGGTCGGGCATGAACCTACCGCAGACCTTCGAACACCAGCCGGCGCCCGAGCGCTCGACCACGATCGTCATCGCGCCGGACGAGATCAAGAACGCCGTCGGCCGCACCGCCTATGCCTATTGGCGGATGCTGAAGGGCGGCCGCCGGATGCCGGCGCGCGCCCAGCTGTCGCCGCGCGACATGAAAGGCATCTTGCGCAACGTCGTGCTCCTGCGCGTGTTGGGCGGCGGCGCCGACTACGAATACCGCATCGTCGGCGAGCAATTCGTCTGGGCCTATGGCGTGCAGTTCCGCGACATGCGCCTCACCCAGATCGAAGCGGCGGCGCCGGAGCACGGCGGGCGCATGCGCAAATTGTACGAGCATGTCCGCAACAGCGGCGAGCCGCTCGCCTTCCGCGGCTGGGTCGGGCGCGAGGTCGCCGACGCGCGTTTCGTCTATTACGAAAGCGTCCTGGTGCCGTTCGCCGACGACGGCGCGGCCGTGGACCACATCCTGGTCACCAGCGTCTACGTCCCCAAGGCGCCGGAGTGATCCCTCGCCACGCCGCGAAACGATAGGCTAGTCTCCCTCCGCCGAAGGAGACCGCCATGCCGCTCGACATCGAAACCCGCGACCAGCTGCTCGACACCGTGCGCCGCTTCGTGCGCGAGAAATGCGTGCCGATCGAGGCCAAGGTGGCGGAAGAAGACCGCGTCCCCGACGCCATCGTCGCCGAGATGCGCGAGCTCGGCCTGTTCGGCCTTTCCATCCCCACCGAATATGGCGGCCTCGGCCTGACCATGGAGGAGGAGGTCCTCGTCGCCATGGAACTCGGCCACACCTCGCCGGCCTTCCGTTCGGTGATCGGCACCAATGTCGGCATCGGCAGCCAGGGCGTCGTCATGTTCGGCAACGAGGTGCAAAAAGCGCAATGGCTGCCCAAGCTCGCCAGCGGCGAAGTGATCGCCAGCTTCGCGCTGACCGAGCCCGGCGCCGGCTCCGACGCCGCCTCGGTACGCACCACCGCGATCCGCGACGGCGAACACTATGTGGTCAACGGCACCAAGCGCTTCATCACCAACGCCAACCGCGCCGGCATGTTCACGCT
>CAYXMO010000123.1:6103-8361 GCA_964465935.1 uncultured Rhizobium sp. | reverse complement strand
AGGCGCAGGAAGCCGGCCTTGTCGGCGCGGCGGCGCATCTCCCGGAGCAAATCCTCCCACTCCTTGCGCGGCAGCCCGCCGTGCTCGAAATCGGTGCGGGCCCATTCGCGGCGATGATCGAAGAAGCGGTCGTTGTCGTCCTGCTTCTGCAAGGGAACGATCTCGCGGTCGATGAAGGCGTCGATGTCGGCGAGCAGCGTCTTGATGTGGGCGGGAATGGAAAAATCCATGGCGGCGCGTCCTTTGCGGTGTTCTTTGGACAAATCTAGCGCCTGCCCAAGGGGAAAGCGCAAGGGCGCGCCGGCCGGCAGCGGCGGCATCGCCAATACTGTGCGCAATTCGACTTGGCGATGAATAGACGGCTCGAATTCGAAACGAGTTCGGGCCTATTCTGGCGCCGGGTTGGCGGGAATATTCCATGACCTACCGGGCAGCGCCGGGCCGCTTCCTGCTGGTGCGGGACGGCTTTTACGACGATCCCGACGCGGTGCGGCGCATCGCGCTGGGCATGCGCTACGCCGAGGACGGCGAAGTCACCGGCTACATGACCGATCGCGTCCATCATCCGCGCGGCGTGCGCAGACGGCTGGAACGGATATTCGGCGCGCCGATCACGCGCTGGGACACCGATCCGGACGAAGGCAACGGGATTTTCTACATCGGCCTCGCCCATGGCGCGCGCAAGGAAGTGCCGGGCGTGCATTTCGACGAGCCCTATGACGACGTCACGATCGTCATCTACCTGACGCCGGGACTTCCGCCCGATTGCGGCACCTCGCTGTGGCGGCACAAGGCGACCGGGCTGGAGCACGCGCCGATGGTGCGCGATGCGCGGCGGCTGGGCACGACGCTGACGAAATTGCGCGGCCGGCTGGAACGGGATTCGGAGCGGCGCGCCGCCTGGAGCGAGATCGACCGCGCCGGCTATCGCTACAACCGCATGGTCGCCTATCCCAGCGGCTTGCTGCACTCGGCGACGCGCCATCATGGCGGCAGCGTCGCGCAGGGACGCGTCTATCAGACCTTTCGCGTCGGGATCGATTGGCGGCGCATCGGGATCACGCACTGACGATTTGTCGGATAATTTTGCACGCGCCGCAGTTGACTTCGAAAAAGGCCGAGCGTAGAAGCCGCGTCCTTCACGGACATGGTGTTCGTGAACGAACATGAGTCGGACGATGCTTCGCCTGCGCGAACAATCCATCGGTACGAAATTGATTGGCTATAGGCCATTCAATGACGCACGCCCGGCTCATGGGAGCGGACTCGCGTAAGCGAGCCGACATCTGCCTCACCCGCAGACCCTCCCGAGCCGACGCTCCGGAGGGTTTTTTGTTTTCTCCGGCGTCCTCGTTCGAAATCGGTCCGGCGCAAAGCCGGAAAGGAGAGACCCGGATCTCCGGGCTCGCGCTTTGCCGCGAGTCCAAAGCGCGGGGCCTGCCGGAGGGAACGGCGCGCGCGAGCGCGGACCACCGATGGCAGGGCGAACCAACAAAAGGGTTCGCTATGGCGGCGCGCCATTTTTGCAGAGCGCCGCGACAAGAATTTGTTTTTGAATTTTGGCCGTGTTTCGCGGCCGCAGAACATCCGGGTGGTGAAAGAGACCGGTTACCTCGCTGAAAACGAAAGCTCTCCCGTGGAGGGCGCGCCGTTCTCGCCTGTTCCCTCGGACAATCCATGCCTGCGCGAGCAGGCAGCGCTGATGGTGAAGATTTCGGATACTTCGCACCTGGAAAAAGCGGGTTCGAATCCCGCCTTCGGCCGCACGTACCGTGGAGGCGCCTCGCGAGGGCGTCGTGTCGCGGGTTTCGGTCCCTCCGCAAGGATGGACTTGCGTTGCGCGCCGTTGAGACCGATTTCGACGGTTCCTCAGCGTACTTTTCAAGATTGCCGGCACGCGAGAGCGCGCCGGCAAGGCAGTGGTGAAGGCGCCTGTTACTTCGGTGAGAGCGCCGCGTGAAAGCGCGGAGGTGCGGGGTTCAATGCCCGCCGGCGGCGACGCCGTAGCTTAACCCAGCCCGCAAGGGCAGCAACAGCGCCGACCGTTCCCTGCCAATTCGTTTTCCACACGATCCGTGGTGAAGATGTCTGTTACTTCGTCTCATAAACGAGAGGTCGCGGGTTCGAATCCCGCCGCATGTTCCATGCATGCGTAGCTCAGCGGCAGAGCACTGCCTGGGCCGCCGTGAAACGCGGTCCGGGGTCTCAGCATCGCCCGTTCCCGGACTCTAACCTTCGCCTTCGCGCGTCGGGGAGCG
>CAYXMO010000123.1:1461-6003 GCA_964465935.1 uncultured Rhizobium sp. | reverse complement strand
TCTCAGCATCGCCCGTTCCCGGACTCTAACCTTCGCCTTCGCGCGTCGGGGAGCGCCCGCCCAAGCCGTGTGAAGCTTGCGCGGGCAGTCGTGTTTTTTGCCGGTGGTGAAGTCGCCTGTTACTTCGGGTGACGGAAGGCGGGGCCTTGTGCCAGCGCGTCGTCGGTGCGCAAGCACCGTCTCAGTCGACGATCGTTCCCCGGCGCCTTGTCCAGCCCACGCGGGAGACCGCTAGCTTCCGCGTGGGCGGTGCGATGGTGAAGATGTTTGATACTTCGTGTCGCCGGTTCGACCCCGGCCAGGTGGCAACGCCTGTAGCTCAGTTGGGAGAGCGGAAAGGCCTTTTCGGGCCGTGCAAACCTCGTCTGTTCCTCGCAATTCTTTCCAATCCCGTTCAACCTAAGGCCGAAAGGAGGTGATCCATGGCCAAGCTCAACAAGATCCTGAAGGCCTTCACGTTCGAGGGCGCCAAGGCACGCAAGTTCACGCCGGAGCAGATGCTGCGGCGCGCCCTGATGAACTGCATGCTCTGGGAAGACCAGTTCTACGAGGACGGCGTCGCCATCGCCGAGCGCATGAAGGCGCTGGTCCCGGCCGTCGCGCCGGAGCGCGCCGCGGCCCTCGCCATCGAAGCGCGCGAACAGATGAAGCTGCGCCATGCGCCGCTTCTGATCGTGCGCGAGATGGCGCGGCACGAAAAGCACCGCGTGCTGGTGGCCGATACGCTGGCGCGCGTCGTCCAGCGGCCCGACGAGCTCACCGAGCTTCTGGCGATCTACTGGGCCGACGCGCTCGGTCCGCTGCAGCAGCGCAAGAAGCAGCCGGTGTCGGCGCAGATCAAGAAGGGGCTCGCCCGGGCGCTGACCAAGTTCGACGCCTACCAGCTCGCCAAGTGGGACCGCGACGGGCCGGTGCGCATCCGCGACGTGCTGTTCCTGACCCACGCCAAGCCCAAGGGCGAGGACCAGGCCAAGCTGTGGAAGCAGCTGGTCGACGGCACGCTGGCTGCGCCCGACACCTGGGAGGTCTCGCTCTCGGGCGGGGCGGACAAGCGCGAGACGTTCGAGCGTCTGATCGCGGAGAACAAGCTCGGCAGCCTGGCGCTGCTGCGCAATCTCCGCCTGATGCAGACGGCGGGCGTGCCGCGCGCGGCCATCGCCGGCGCCATCGACGCGATGCGGGTCGACCGCATCCTGCCCTACCGCTTCATCGCGGCCGCGCGCCATGCGCCCGACCTCGAGCCGGAGCTGGAAGGCGCGATGCTGAAGTCGGTCAAGGATCACGTGCGGCTGAAGGGCCGCACCCGGCTTCTGATCGACGTCTCGGGCTCGATGGACGCGCCGCTGTCGGCCAAGTCGGAGATGACCCGGCTGGAGGCGGCGTGCGGCCTGGCGGTGCTGGCGCGTGAGATCAGCGACGAGGTCGAGATCTTCACCTTCTCGGAAAAGGTGGTGAAGGTCCCTCCCCGCCGCGGCTTCGCGCTGCGCGACGCCATCGTATCGTCGCAGCCGCATGGCGGGACTTGGCTCGGACGGGCGGTTACGGAGATCGACGCCAAGGCGGCGCGGCTCATCGTTCTCACCGACGAGCAGAGCCACGATGCGGTGCCCGCGCCCAAGGGCAAGGGCGTCATGATCAACGTCGCGTCCTATCAGCACGGCGTCGGTCACGGCGACTGGCTGCGGGTGGATGGTTTCTCCGAGGCCGTGATCGCGTGGATCGCGGCGTCGGAAGAGACGATGCACTAGCGGCCGTCATCAACCTCAACCCGGGCCGGCGGCGAAAGCCGCCGGCCCAACTTTTTGGAGAAACCCCATGCGGGAGGACATGTTCAAAATCATCGTCGAACGCCCCCGCTGGGGCTCGCGTTCGACCTACCGGCCGCGCCACCGCCTGGCGGGCGAGGACGATCTGCCGGTGAAGATCGGGATGAAGCGCCACGCCGCGGTGACGCGCATCCGCTGCAAGTCGCTCAACGAGAATCTCAATCCCCTGCGGCGCTATCTGGGCCGGCAGCTCGGGCGGCGTTGGGACGAAGTCTATTCGGAAATCGCCGCGACGCTGGCGCCGGGACATACCGTCAAAGAGCATGTGCGCCAGCATCTCGACGACTTCGTGGCGCGCAGGATCACGGTCGGCCGCGACGGCCAGTGGATCCACGCGTCCGGCCGCCACCGGTTCGGCACGCGTCCGGCACCGTGGCATCAGCTCTACTATGTCGATCCCGGCGACGGACGGCTCAAGGAGAGCGCGAGCCTGTGGAAGAAGCTCAAGCTCGATCCGTTTCCCTGGAAGCGGCGCAAGGCCGAGAGCGATCCAAACGTCCGCGTGCTCGACAAGATGCGCGAGCTGCGGCGCATCGGCGGCATCTGGTACGAAGTGATCTTCAACCGAAACACGCTGGCGGAAGAACTGGTCTTCGACCTGCTCTCCCGGACCCGCGTGCCGGCGAACACCCGCCATGCCGCCGCCAAGCGGCAGCTCTCGCGCGCGGAGCTGGACGCCTTCGAACTTAAAAACATCTATAACGACTAGAGAGGGCCGGATGCGGCAACGCACCGGAAAATCGACATGTACAACGTCATTCACGAGAAGGGCGTGCCGATCAAGGCGTGGACCAATGGCGTCCCGCTCGAGGACGCGGCGCGCAAGCAGCTGATCAACGTCGCGGCGCTGCCCTTCATCCACAGTCATGTCGCGGCGATGCCGGACGTGCATTGGGGCATGGGCGCGACGGTGGGATCGGTGATCCCGACCAAGGGCGCCATCGTGCCGGCCGCGGTCGGCGTCGACATCGGCTGCGGCATGGTCGCGGCGCGCACCGAACTCACGGCGAGCGATCTGCCCGACAACCTGTTCGCCATCCGCACGGCGATCGAGAAGGCGGTGCCGCACGGCCGCACCAACCATGGCGGCGAGGGCGACCGCGGCGCCTGGCACAACGTGCCCGACGCCGTCGCGGCGACGCTGAGCGACTTCGACTCCGGCGACCTCGCCGCGCGTCTGAAGCTCATCACCGACAAGCATCCCAAGCTGGCCAAGCCGGCGCAGCGCGCACCCAAGCACCTGGGAACGCTGGGCACCGGCAACCACTTCATCGAGCTGTGCCTCGACGAGGCGGATTCGGTGTGGGTGATGCTGCATTCGGGCAGCCGCGGCATCGGCAACGCGATCGGCACCTACTTCATCGAGCGCGCCAAGGAGGATATGCGGCGCTGGTTCATCAATCTTCCGGACCAGGACCTCGCCTATCTCGCCGAGGGCTCGCAGAACTTCGACGACTATGTCGAGGCGGTGGAGTGGGCGCAGAACTTCGCGTTCCAGAACCGCAGCCTGATGATGGCCGCGGCCATGGGAGCGGTGCAGGCGGCGCTGGGGCGCGACTTCGCCTGGGGCTCGGTGGCGGTCAACTGCCATCACAACTATGTCGCGCGCGAGCACCACTTCGGCGCCAACGTGTTCGTGACGCGCAAGGGCGCGGTGCGGGCGCGGGCCGGCGATCTGGGCATCATCCCGGGCTCGATGGGGGCCAAGTCCTTCATCGTGCGCGGGCTGGGCAACCCCGACTCGTTCCACACCTGCTCCCATGGGGCGGGGCGGGCGATGTCGCGGGCCGAGGCCAAGCGCCGCTTCACCGTCGCCGACCACGAGAAGGCGACGGCCGGCGTCGAGTGCCGCAAGGACGCCGACGTCATCGACGAGACGCCGATGGCCTACAAGGACATCGACGCGGTGATGGCGGCGCAGGCCGATCTCGTCGAGATCGTCCACACGCTGCGCCAGGTCGTGTGCGTGAAGGGTTGATGACAAGAGAAGCGCCGGCGGCGAAAGCTGCCGGCGCTTTTTTTTCGTTTCAGGCCTTCGGGGTGGCGAACCACCAGCGGTGACCCTCGGGATCGCGGGCGCCGTATTCGCGCTGGCCGTAGAACTGATCGCGCGGCTCGCTGTCGATCGCCGCGCCGGCGTCGCGCGCCTTGCGAAAATGGGCATCGACGTTCGCGACATAAACGACCATGCCGGAACTCGCCGGACCCGACGGCGCCGCCATCTCGGATGCCGGCGCGACGGCATGCAGCCAGATCACGTCGTCGCCATGATGCACTTCACCGTGAATCACCCGGCCGGCGGCGTCGCGTTCGAGGCGGCCGGGGCGGAAACCGAAGGCCTCGACGAGAAAGGCCTGGCCGGCTGCGATATCGCGATAGACGATCAAGGGAATGATCTTGTCCGCGCCCATGCCGTCCTCCTGCGATGACGCCGCAGGATGGCACAATGCGGCGCGCCCGGCAGCCCTTTCGCATTTGCGAATGTGACTCTCGCGCCACGCATGACGCCATTGCGCATCGTCATCGCGCTGTGTGTTGACTTGCCCGGATTCGAGGCCTACCTACCGCGCGTATCCGCGGGCATGGGGCCCAAGGGACGATTCGAGCGAGACTGATGCGCAGTATCTGCAAGGTAATGACCGCCGCGCCCTTCGCCCTCCGGGGCGGGGAGACCGCTGCAATCGCTCGCGAGGTGAGCGCGCTCTAGGTTTATCCT
>CAYXMO010000123.1:0-1361 GCA_964465935.1 uncultured Rhizobium sp. | reverse complement strand
GGGCGGGGAGACCGCTGCAATCGCTCGCGAGGTGAGCGCGCTCTAGGTTTATCCTGATCGCGTCGTTTGAACCCTCCGGGCGCTGCTTTGGAGGGTTTTTTGTTGGCTGCTGCCACCCTCGGGCCGCGCTCGGACTTAAAAAGACAAGTCCGACCCATGACCGACATAGCTGAATTCGATGTTGCCAATGCCGGGGCCCGCGTCGCGGGGCACGGCTTGCGCGCCTGGAAAGACGAGACCTGGGAGTTGCTCAAGCTCTCCCTGCCCTTGATCGCGACTCAAATTCTGCAGATGGCGATCGGCACCACCGACACGCTGATGCTGGCGCGCTTCTCCAAGGAGGCGATGGCCGGCGCGGTCCTGGGCAACACCATGTTCTATTTCTGCTGGCTGCTGGGCTCTGGCCCGACCTCGGCGGTGTCGCCGATGATCGCGCATATCCTGGGCGCCGATCCAAGCAACGAGAAAGACGTGCGGGTGGTTGCGCGCATGGGCTTCTGGTCGGTGCTGATGGTCGGCCTGCCGCTGATGCTGTTCCTGTGGTCGGCCAAGCCGGTGCTGATGCTGCTGGGCCAATCGGAGCAGCTCGCCAGCGCCGCGGCGGCTTTCGTCATTCCGCTGTCGATCGGCCTGCCCTTCAGCCTGAGCTTCCAGGTGCTGCGCAACTATTCGACGGCGTTGTCGAAGCCGAACGCGTCGCTGATCGTCGCGGTGTTCTCGGTGGTCTACAACGCGGCGGCCGACTACGCGCTGATCTATGGGCATTTCGGATTTCCCCGCCTGGGACTGATGGGATCGGGAATCGCGAGCGCCAGTTCGTTCTTCGTCGGCTTCCTGCTGATGCTCGCGGTCGTCCGCCTGACGCCCAAGCTGCACACCTACCGGGTGTTCCGCGACTTTGGGACTTACGATTGGTCCAAGCTCAAGGAGATATACGTGCTCGGCTTGCCGATCGGGTTGACCATGATGTTCGAGGCGACGCTGTTCTTCTCCTCGAACTTCTTCATGGGCGCCTTCGGGCTGGACTACCTGGCGGCGCACAACATCGCGATGAACGTGCCGTCGATCACCTTCATGGTGCCGCTCGGCATCGCGATGGCGGCGACGGTGCGCGTCGGTCTCGCCGCCGGCGCCGCCGACCGCGAGGCGGCGCGGCGCGCCGGCTGGTCGGCGATCGGCGTCGCCACCGCGTTCATGGCGATGACCTCGGTGATCCTGTGGACCTGGCCATTCGAGATCGCGCAGCTCTACCTGCCGGCGGCGGCGCGCAACATGGCGTCGCTGCTGCTGGCGGTGGCGTTCCTGCACGTCGCGGCGGTGTTCCAGATCGTCGACGGCATCCAGGTGACGGCGGCGCTGTC
>CAYXMO010000122.1:0-8422 GCA_964465935.1 uncultured Rhizobium sp. | reverse complement strand
CGGATGTGGAAGATGCGCAACGTCGCCGACTGGTTCGACAGCGACAACGCGCGGCGTGGCGCCTGGATGGCGGAAATTCGCGAGTTGGTCGAAGGCTCCGCCCTGACGCCGTTCACGCGCGTGGCGGTGGCGGCGGACTTCGCCTCGCCGCTGGCCAACCGCAGCGAGAACAGCCTGGGCTACATCAACACCGACGTGACGGTGTACCTGCACCGGCTTCCCGCCGGCGAGTGGATCGGTTTCGAGAAGATCAACCACCAGGCGACGGACGGCGTCGCGATCGGCGAATGCTTCCTGCACGACGTCGAGGGCCCGATCGGCAGCGCCAGCTGCGCGGCGCTGCGCCAGGCGCGCGAGGCGCCGTTCGGGGCGCCGCCGCAACGCGCCGAGACCAAACGGCCATGACGGCGCCGGCCAAAATCGTCCTGCTCACCACCGGCGGCACGATCGCGATGACCGCCAAGGGCGGCGGCGGCAACTTGACCCTCGACGCCGCCGCGTTGTCGGCATCGCTGGGCGGCGCGCTGGACGGCATCGATCTGACGACCCGCGATGTGCTGGCAAAACCGAGTTCGGGATTCACGCTGCGCGATCTGGGCAAGATCGCGGCGGCGGCGGCCGATGCGGCGCGCGACGCGGACAGCGTGGTGATCACGCACGGCATCGACACGCTGGAAGAAACGGCGTTCGCGCTGGCGCTGCTGCTGCGGACCGACAAGCCGGTGGTGCTCACCGCCGCGATGCGCCGTCCCGACCAGCCCGGCGCCGACGGACCCGCCAATCTGGGCGCCGCCATCCGCGTCGCAGCGTCCCCCGCGGCACGCGGGCTGGGCGTGCTGGTGGTCATCGACGACGAAATCCACGCCGGCGCGCTGGTGCGCAAGGCGCACAGCTTCCGCACCCATGCGTTCTCGTCTCTGCCCTTCGGCCCCCTCGGCTGGATCGCCGAGGGCCGCGTGCGCATCGCGCTGGCGCCGCGCTTCGCGCTGCCGGCGCTCGACTATGGCGGCGGCGAGCCGGTGGTGCCGATCCTGGAAAGCGGCAACGGGCTGGAGCCGCGCGTCGTCGAAGCGTTGAGCCCGGTGTCGGACGGCCTCGTGGTGGCGTTGACCGGCGCCGGGCATGTCGCCGCCGTGGCGGTCGCGCCGCTGGCGGCGCTGGCGGCGACGCGGCCGGTGGTGTTCGCCAGCCGGACCGGCGCGGGCGAAACATTGCGCGCGTCCTACGGCTTCGGCGGCGGCGAGATGGAGCTGCTGCAGCGCGGCCTGATCGGCGCCGGTCCGCTCGACGCGCGCAAGGCGCGCATCCTACTGCAGCTGCTGCTGGCCGGCGGCAGAGGCATTGCCGAGATCCGCTCGGTGTTCGACGCTCTTTAGAACAGGGAACACGCCGGGCAGCAGCCCGGCGCGGCGGCCTAGCAGCCCGAATCCGGCATCGGGCCGAGCGCGACCGGCGCGTGCTTGAAGACGCCGAACAGAAAGGCACTCCAGGCGGGAGCGTCGCAGACCAGTCCCAGCGTGACGAGCTGGACCACGATCGTGGTGGGTCCGGTGGCATAGAGCGTATTGCCCTTCACCGCCAGCTTGTCGCGGATATCCCACGGCAGAATGTTGTCCGCGAACAAATTGGCGTTGGTCAGCACCATGTCGTGCGGGCGTCCGCGCATCTTCAGATATGGCAATTGTGCCGCGCTGGCGTCGTCGGGAACGAAATAGAGAGTCATGCCGTTCGTGCCGTCGTCGATCTGGTTCGGCCCGTAATAATAGGTGCCGTGCAGCACGAGCCGGCCCAGGAAATGCGCCTGGTTGTCGGAGTCGAACTTGTAGAACTTCAATCCCGAGCCCGCGGGCAGGACGATCGTGTCGGTCTTGTGCGGCAGGTCGATCGTGGCCGGCGCCGCGGCCGCCGGCGGCGCGAGCACCAGCAGGATGGCGAACACGGCGCGAAGGACGCGCATGGTCAAAGCCCCTTCTTCAAGAAATACTGCGTGTGGCCGGGCGGGTAGTCGTCGATCTGGCCGAACACCGCATAGCCGAGCTTTTCGTACAGCGGACGCGCCTGGAAGCTGAAGGTCTCCAGGAATGCGCCGCGGGCGCCGCGCTTGCGCGCATAGTCTTCGGCAGCTCTCACCATCGCGGCCGCGTGGCCCTGGCCGCGCGCCGGCGGCGCGACCCAGACGATCTTGATGTGCAGCCAGCCGCCCCACACCTGGCCGAGCAGGCCGCCAAGCACCTCATCATCGGCTCCGCGCAGATAATATTGCACGTCGTAATAGGCCGACTGGCCGGTGACGGCGATGTTGTGGTTGTCGACGCCATTGATGACGAATTGCTTGGGCGCGTCGTTGAACGGCTCGAAGCAGATGCGCAGATCGCCGGCCGGGCTCATACCTTGCCCAACGCCTCGTCGAACAGATCGCGCATCGCCGCCCAGGAGCGGCGGTCGGTGTCGGCGTGATAAGCGAAGTTCGGGATGTTGAACTGCGCCACCGTCTTGTCGGTGAAGCTGTGGCCGGCCTTGGCATAGGTGATGTACTGGCAGTCGGCGCCGGCATCGCTCATCAGCTTGAGGAAACGCTCGCGCGCCTCGGGCGGGATCAGCGGGTCCTTCTGGCCGGCGCAGATCATCAGCCGGGTCACCACCGGACGCGCGTCGCTTTCCGGCAAGCCCTGCAGGCCGGGGTGGAAGGCGACCAGACACTTCATCTGCGATGCCCAGCGCGCCATCTGGATCATGGTGCCGCCGCCGAAGCAGAAGCCGATGGCGCCCAGGCGCGCGGGGTCGACGCTCGGCTGCGCCACGAGCTGGGCGATGCCGGCGGCGACGCGTTCCTGCCACAGCTCCGGATGGGAGGTGAGCTCGTGCATCATCGGCCCCGCCTCTTCCATCTTCGCCGCGACGGCGCCATACATGTCGCAGGCGAAGGCGACATAGCCGAGCTCGGCGAGCATGCGGGCACGCTCCTTCTCGTGGTCGCGCAAGCCGCCGCCCTGGTGGCAGATCAGGATGCCGGCGGTGCTCTTGCCGTTCGAGCCGTCGGCGAGATAGCCGGTCAGGGTCTTGCCGCCGCCGCTGTAGGTGATGTCCTTGGTGATCATACGCAGCTCCACGATTTCGCTGCGGATTCAATCGCATGGAGTGCGGTGCAACAGGAAGGTGGCACGATGCGGAATTGACCGGCCGGACCGGTGCCGGCAGCGATCGGCAACGCTATTCATCGCCTTTCGCCTGCGGTAGGTTGAATCAGGTGTTGCGTCTCTCCGAAAACCCCCTTTGGCGGGCGCGGCATCCATGTCCCAGACGGACGACAACAAACCCAAAAATCCGGCGTGGCTGGAGGCGCTTGCCCTGGGATTGGCGAACGTTCCGGTCATCGGCTCGCCCATCGCGGCTTTCCTGAAGGCCTCGTGGGAGGTCAAGCGCCTCATCCTGCTGGCCGTCCTGATCCTGGCGGTCTATCCGACCTTCGCGGTCATCAGCGCGATCTATGTGATCCAGTTCCTGCCCGACGGCACGCGCCACTGGATCCAGCGGCTGGCCGACCAGACCTTCGACGTCGACGGCAGGATCGACAACTCCAACGTCGTCATCGACGGGTCGACCCTGATGGATTTCGACCTCGTGCTGTCGTCCGCCACCGACGGCGTGGTCAGCACGGATTTTTTCGTCGAGCCGATCGCGACCGACCAGCCTTTCCATTTCCTGGCCTATATCAAGGAAACCCCGGCGCCTTATACCGGCGACCCCGCCAAGCAATTCGCCTGCATGGCCGCGGGGCTGCCGCGGCCGACGCCGGATGGCGGGCTGGTCGCGGTCGGGCAGCTGCAGGTGACGAGCAAAGGCAGCAGCGGCGCCTCGCTCGACAGTTTCGACGTCACCAACAATGTCGGATTGGCCGACGTCGCGGAGTTCGACGCCAATTGGTGGACGGCGCGCAAGGCCAAGGAGCGGGCAAGGCTGCCGGATGCGTGGGACATCAGCGTGAGCTTTCAGCCCGAGGGCAAGATTCTCGACGTGCCGGCCCATTGCCACAAATACAAGGTCTTCGTCGTCATGATCTACAACAAGAAGAATGCGAAGGTCGTCAAATGAACCGGCTGTTCGTCGTCCTTCTGTCGCTTAGCCTCGCATGGCCGGTGCAGGCAAAGTCTCCGGTCCGGCTCCCGTCGCCGTTTCGCCCGCTCGCGACGCTTCAGTTCCGGGTGCCCGAGAAGGCGCAATGGACGATCAAGGTGGACGCCTGGATCGGCAAGACCCATCTGGAGACCCAGACCGCGGCCTGGGTCTATTCGCCGGGCCCCTCTTACAAGGCCAAGCTCTACGCGGTGGGGCCTTATTTCGCAGGCGTGTCGCCCAGCATGGTCGGGCGCTTCGACCAGGTGCTTGCCGCCGAGCCCAATGCCGTCGTCTTCAACGGCGGCTATTGGTACGGCGATCCTTACGTTTCGGCGGGGCTGCTGATGGTCGCCGGCTATGCCGTTCGCCAGTTCGATTTCGCCAACACCAACGGGCTCTATGCGCAAAGCGCGGTTCTATGCATCGGCACCAACGGCCATATCAGGCCGATCTGGACCGGCCATTTCGACGGCGGCAGAGCCTTCGTCGCCAAGGAATGCCAATCGGCACTGCAGACCGGACCGTTCGTCGTCGAGCCGGGCGGCAAGAACGGCATCAGCCGGCTTTCGACTGCCGTCGTCCGCACCATCCTGGGCTTCGATGCCGCGGGCGTTCCCACCCTGGTGGTGTTCCAGCAGCCGGTGGACCTGATGGTCGCGGCGGAATTCCTGCGGGCGCCGGTGGCGGCGGACAATGGCGCACCGCTCCGAAGCGGCGCCGTCACTATCCGCAACGGCGCGACGCCGAGCGGCTTGTTGAGCTCCAGCGGCCTTGGCCTCGACAGCGCGGTGAACCTCAACGGCGACGCCGGCGCGGTGGCCTTCAACGGCCCCAACCGGCCGGTCATTGGATACTCCTCGATCGCCCTGCCCTCGGCGTTTTCGCTGCAGGCGGTTCCTTAAGCGCCGCTCAGGTCAAATCCGTGAACGGATTGTACGCGACTTCCCACAGATAGCCGTCGGGATCGGCGAAGTAGCCGGAATAGCCGCCCCAGAAAACCTTCTGCGGCTGCTTGACCGCCCGCGCGCCGGCGCCGACCGCTTGCGCGAACGCCGCGTCGACGGCCTCCGGCGAGGGCTCGTTGTGCGCCAGCGTGATGCCGGAAAATCCCTGGCCGTCGTCGGCGACGGCCGCGTCGTCGGCGAGCTTGCCGCGCGGATAGAGCGCGAGCCAGGAGCCTTCGAGCTTGAAGAAGACGATGTCCTCGCCGTCCTTGAAATTATGCGTCGGAAAGCCGAGGCCGTCGCGATAGAAGGCGAGCGCGCGCGCGAAATCGCGTACGCCCAGCGTGACGATGCCGATCTTGGGTTTCACGGCGCGGCTCCTTGGGACGATCTCGTCATGTTCTCTTTTTGTTCTTTGCGCGTCAAGTGGGCCCCGCGGCCGCAGCTGAATTAGGATTTCCGGAGCACCTAGCCGCGGATCCAGTGCGCGTAAGGCGCCGGCAGCGTCCACTTGGCGTTGGCGATGCCGAGCGCCTTGGCGGCGTGGTAAGGCCATTGCGGATCGTCGAGCATGGCGTGCGCCAGCAGGATGAGATCGGCCCTGCCGTCCTTGATGATCGCATCCGCTTGCGCGGGCTCGCTGATGAACCAGCCGGCGCCGACGGCGATGCCTACTTCCTTCTTGAAGCGTTCGGCAAAGGGCGCCAAGAACGCCGGTCCCCAGGGCACGCCCGAGAGGTCCGGCGAATTGAAGCCGATGCTGACGTCGATGAGGTCGAGGCCGAGCGCCTTGAGGCGCCGCACCAGCGCGATCGACTCCTCGACCGTGTGGCTGCCGGGGATGAAGTCCGAGATGCCGAGCTTGGCGGTGAGCGGCAGATGCTCGGGCCACACTTCGCGCACCGCCGCGAAGGTCTCGAGAATGAAGCGGCCGCGGTTCTCAGGACTGCCGCCATATTCGTCGCCGCGCTTGTTGGCGAGCGGCGACAGGAAGCTCTGCGCCAGATAGCCGTGCGCGAAATGCAGCTCCAGCCACTCGAAGCCGGCGGCGAGCGCGCGCCTGGCGGCAGCGGCGAAGTCGTGCGTGACGCGCGCGATTCCGTCCTTGCTCAGCGCGTGCGGCACGCGCGGCAGGTTGCGGCCGAACGCCTCCGCCGACGGACCGACGATGTCCCAGGCGCGCGGATCGCCGGCCGGGATGTGGTCGTCGCCTTCCCACGGGCGGTTGGCCGAGGCCTTGCGCCCGGCATGCGCGATCTGGATGCCGGGAACGGCGCCCTGGGCTTTGAGGAATTTGACCACCGGCTCCCACTGCGCACCCAGAGCGTCGGACCAGATGCCGGTGCAGCCGGGCGTGATGCGGCCTTCCGGCGCCACCGCCGTCGCCTCGGCAATGATGAGCCCTGCCCCGCCGATCGCATGACTGCCCAGATGCACGAGATGCCAATCGCAGATGCGGCCGTCCTCGGCGGAATACTGACACATCGGCGCGACCGCGATGCGGTTCTTCAAGGTGACGGATTTGAGCGTGAAGGGATCGAACAGCGCGGTCATGTCTTGAGAGCCTTCGCCAGCAGGTCGGGACGATCTGTACACAGACCATCGAGGCCGAGCCCGATCAGGCGCTTCATGTCGGCGGATTCGTTGACCGTCCAGGCGCCGACTTTCAGGCCCAGCGCCTTGGCTTCGGCAACCGCTTCGGCGGTGGCGTCGGGATAGTAGGGAAACCAGCCGTCGCCGCCCGCCGCCTTGATCGCGCGCTGGATCGAGTTGCCGTAGCGGCTGGGATCGAAGCCCGCGGCCCAGGGCGAAGTGCCCGTCTCGTTCATGTGGCGCAGCATCTGGACCTGCGGCGTGTCGCCTGGCGCCGCCGGGCGCAGGAAGTCGAGCTCCATGGTGGTGAACCAGCACGGCACGCCCGGCGCGATCTTCTTGGCGTGCAGCAGGCCGGCCCAGTCGAAGCCGACGAAGATGGTGCGGTCCAGATAGTTCGCCTGGCGCAGCACCGCGACCGCCGCTTCGGTCAGCGCGGCGGGGTCGGACGATTCGCTGCGGTTGACGAACGAGGTCTTGAATTCGACCTGGAGCACGAACGGCTTCTTGGCCTGCGCGGTGACTTCGAGAATTTCCGCCAGCGTCGGAATTTTCTCGCCGTCGATCGGCATGCTGTGCGGGCGGGCCTTGGCGTAGGCGCTGTCCGGGTTGTGGCGGCCGACGTCGTAGGCGCGCAGCTCAGCCAGCGTCAGGTCCTTGATCAGCGGCGTCGGCTTCTCGATCCATTTGCCGTCCCGGCGGCAGATCTCGGGCTTGAGGCGATAGTCGTGGAAGACGACGACGTCTCCGTCCTTGGACAGCTGCACGTCGAGCTCGCCGCCGTCGCAGCCGCGCGCCACCGCGTCGCGGAAGGCGGCCAGCGTGTTCTCGGGGTACAGCCCGGCGCCGCCGCGATGGGCGAAGTTCAAGGTCGGCATGGCGCTCTCCGGCAGTGCGAGAGAGCGGCTTAATCGGTTTTGCCGCGCGGCGCAAAGTCAGTCGGGCATCAGGAACTGGCCGGTCATGATCCAGGGATCGCGGCAATCGGGCGAGAACACCCGCAGGCCGAGCAGCTCGAAGCGCAGATGCTTGCGGCCCTCGTAGAGGCGCTGCAGGTCGAGCACGAAGGGCTCGCCGGATTTCTGGACCCGGCGCAGCAGGGCGCGGTGATAGGCGAGCTGCGGACCTTCGAACAGCTGCGACAGGGTGACGCCGGTGATGTCGCGGCCGAAGCGGCGCAGCACCGCGGTGCCGGCGAGACGGACGTAGAAGTCGCGGCCATCGTCCTTGGGCTCGTGCAGCGTCAGCCCGCAGAGCATCCGGCTAAGGCGGCGCGACGGGATGTGGATGCCGACGATGAAGCCGCCAGCGGCGTCGATCCCGCGCCACTCGGCGAGCAGCAGGCGCGCATCGGGATGCGACGGCGCCGCCAGCGGCGTGCACACCTCCTCGAAATGCGCCCCGTTCCTGTCGAGCGCCAATCCCAAAGCCAGCACGGTCATCCCTATCGAACAAGACGCCGCGCCCGACGCGCACCGGCGCGACGGTTCTAGCGACGGGGGTGCTGCGGGAGTTTTAAGGCGGAGGCTAAAATTCGAACGATCGGACCAAGTTCTCTGCGATTGCCTTGGATAGATCATCCTTCGAGGCCCAGCGCGTCACCCTGAGGTGCGAGCGTAGCGAGCCTCGAAGGGCGACGCGCTGGGCGCCTCAGGATGACGAGATATTTCCAAAGAAAGGAATCCGACCCTAACTCGCCGGCGGCCACAGCACGGGATTGAGCGGGCCGGCGGCGGGTTCGCCGGCGGGAATCGCGTTCAGCCACGCCT
>CAYXMO010000121.1:0-8490 GCA_964465935.1 uncultured Rhizobium sp. | reverse complement strand
CGTCACGCCTTGCGCGGCGGCGCCGTCGATTCGCGCACCACCAGCGTCGGCACCACTTCGGTCTTTTCGCCGGTGTGGGCGCGCTTCTCGCGCGTCGTGGCGATCAGCTTGGCCGCCGCCATCTGCCCCATGTCGTGGATCGGCAGGCGCACCGAGGTCAGCAGCGGATAGAGCCGCGAGGCCATGGCGCTGTCGTCGAAGCCGATCACCGAGATGTCGCCGGGGATCGAGAGCCCGGCATCGCGCGCCGCCTTGTAGACGCCCGCCGCCATCTCGTCATTGCCGCAGAAGATCGCGGTCGGCCGCGGCTTCATCGCCAGCAGCGCCGCGGCGTTCTCGGCGCCGGTCTCGAAGGTATAGGCGGCTTCGCGGTCCAGCTCCTTGGGCAGTTTCAGGCCGGCTTCGGCGAGGCCGGAAGCGAAGCCGCGGCGCCGCTCATGCGCCGAGCGGAACAGCGACGGGCCGGAGATATGCGCGACGCGGCTGTGGCCGAGCTTGACCAGATGCCGCGCCGCCTCGGCGCCGCCCAGATGGTCGTGCGTCACCACCATGCTGGCCGGCTCGTCGAGCGCCACCGAGGCGATGCGGACATAGGGACAATCGATCTCGTCCAGCACTTCGATCAGGCGCTCGTCCTCCGACACCGAGGGCGGCAGCACGACGCCGAACAGCTTCTGCCGCTCGATGAAGGCGCGCATGTCGGCGATGAAGTGCGGGTCCTGGCGGTTGCAGGGCCGGATCACGAGTTCGAAGCTGGTGCCCTTCATCGCGTCCAGGATGCCCTGCTGCATGTTCACGACATATTGCGGCGTCGGGTTGTCGTAGATCATGCCGATCAGGAAGGAGCGCCGGAAGGCGAGGCCGCGCGCCTGCGGATCGGGCGCGAAGCCCAGCTGGTTGATGATGGCGCTGATCTTCTCGCGCGTCTCCTCGCGCACGAAGGGCGAATCGTTGATGACGCGCGACACCGTCTTCTTGGAGACATTGGCGAGGCGGGCGATGTCGTTGATGGTCGGGCGCTTGCCGCGGATCGCCCCTTCGGGCGCGGCACCGGTGTCGGAGGCGGTGCGCGCGGCGGCGCTTTTTCGCGAAATCACCATTCACCCTAGATCAGAGAGCAGAGTCTCTATTAACCGCGCCGGGCGCGGCGCGCCACTGGCGCCTCTCCGCCGCTGCTGCCGCGATTCGACCGCAGAAGCGTTTTGGGCCAGAATTACGCAATTGACACCGGTTACCATTGCCTGTGCTACGCGAGCCCGACATCTTGCCGACCGTGAGTGCCACTCGTCCTTTCGAACGGCTGTCGCCGGCGGCGCTGCGCTTTGCGCAAGCCGATGTGGCGCTGCCGGCCTATGAGCGCCGCGCGGTCCAGACCGGCATCGTGCATTTCGGGCCTGGCGGTTTTCACCGCGCCCATCAGGCGTTCTATGTCGATCGGCTTTTGCAGGACGACAAGCGCTGGGGCATCTGCGGCGTCGCCTTGCGCGGCACTTCGGGGCCCGAAGCGCTGACGGCGCAAGACGGCCTCTACACCATCGCCGAGTTGAGCGAGCGCCCCGCCTATCGCGTCGTCGGCGCCCTGCGCGAAGCCATCGCGGCGCGCACCTATCCGCAGACGGTGCTGGCGCGGCTCGCTTCGCCGCCGGTCCGCGTCGTGACCATGACGGTGACCGAGAACGGCTACTGCCTGACACCGGACGGCGATCTCGACACCGGCCGTCCCGAAATCGCGCACGATCTCGCCCATCCCGGCGCACCCACCAGCCTGATCGGCTGGCTGGTCGAGGGCTTGCGCCTGCGCCAGCGCGCCGGCATCGCGCCCTACACGATGATCAGCTGCGACAATCTTTCGAACAACGGCGCGCGGCTGAGGCGCGCCGTGCTGCAATACGCGGATGCGCGCGACCGCGAGCTGGCGCGCTGGATCGCCGGCGAGGCGCGCTTTCCCGGCACCATGGTCGACAGCATCACGCCAGCCTCCGACGAAGCGCTGAAGGCGCGCGTCGCGCTGCATGTCGGCGCCATCGACATGATGCCGGTGCAGCGCGAACCCTTCGTGCAATGGGTGATGGAAGACATGGAAGGCGGCCCCGACTGGGCGTCTGCCGGCGTAACGCTGACCAACGACGTCGCCGGCTATGAGCAGGCCAAGCTGCGCATCCTCAACGGCGCGCATTCGACGCTGGCCTATCTCGGCCTGTTGCGAAAGCGCCAGACGACGCGCGACGCGATGGCGGACGCGGCGCTGGCGCGCTTCGTGCGCATGCTGGTGAGCGACGACATCGCGCCCGGCCTCACCCCGCCCGCCGGCTTCGACCTTGCCGGGTATATTGAAGACGTCCTGGCGCGCATCGCCAACCCGGCGATCACCCATCATCTGGGCCAGATCGCCTGGGATGGCTCGCAGAAGCTGCCCTACCGGCTGTTCGCCAGCATCGAAGCCGCACTCAAAGCCAGACGCCCCATCGACCGTCTCGCGGTGCCGGTCGCCGCCTGGATGCGCTTCGTGCGGGTGCGGGCGCGCGACGGCATCGAGCTCGTCGATCCGCTGGCGGAGCGCCTGGCTGAGATCGGACTGGCCTGCAGCGGCAGCGGCGCCGCCGACACAATGCGCTTTCTAGAGCTGGACAGCGTCTTTCCGCACGCGCTTCGCAGCGCGCCCAGCTTGGTTCGCGCCCTGTCGACAGCTTATGACGCCGTCGGCGACAATGGCGGGCTGCCGGGGGACGGCTGGTGAGCGCGATCACGCGCCGCGGCGCGCTGGGCGCCGCCGGACTGGCGCTGCCGGCCGTCGCATCGGCGGGCGGCATCGAGGGCCAGCGCAAGGCGGATCTGGGCAATGGCAGCTTCGTCAATCCGGTGATGGCCGGCGATCATCCCGATCCGTCGGTGCTGCGCGTCGGCCCCGACTACTACATGACGTTTTCGTCGTTCGACTCCTATCCCGGCCTGGTGCTGTGGCACTCGCGCGACCTGGTGAACTGGCAGCCGCTGGGACCGACGCTGTTCCAGCCGGTGGGATCGGTGTGGGCGCCCGATCTGACGCGCCACGAAAACCGCTTCTACATCTACTTCCCGGCGCGCACGCCCACGCGCGGCAACTCGATCTACGTCATCCACGCCGATGCGATCGGCGGACCCTGGAGCGATCCGGTCGATCTCAAGCTGCCGCACATCGATCCCGGTCACATCGTCGGCGAAGATGGCAAGCGCTACCTGTTCCTGTCCGGCGGCGACTATGTGCGCCTTGCCGATAACGGCCTCGCCACCGATGGCGATGTCAAGCACGTCTATGACGGCTGGCAATATCCCGAAAGCTGGGACGTCGAGAGCTTCAGCCAGGAAGGCCCGAAAATGTCGGCGCGCGATGGCTGGTTCTACATGACGCTGGCGGAAGGCGGCACCGCCGGACCGCCGACCGGCCACATGGTGGTATCGGCACGCTCGCGCTCGATCCACGGCCCGTGGGAGAACTCGCCGCACAATCCGGTGGCGCGGACGAAGAGCCCCGCCGAGCACTGGTGGTCGCGCGGCCACGCCACGCTGGTCGAAGCCGCCGACGGCAGTTGGTGGATGATGCATCACGGCTATGAGAACGGCTTCTGGACGCTGGGCCGCCAGACACTTCTTTCACCGATAGAATGGACCAGGGACGGCTGGTTCCGCGAAACCGCGCACGACATCGCCCGGCCGCTGCGCAAGCCAGGCGGCGCGGCGGTGCCGCACGGCTTGTCCTTGTCCGACGGCTTCGCGCAAGCCGCCTTCGGCACGCGCTGGGCATTCTACGATCCGGGACCGTACGAGCAGGCGCGGGCGCAGGTCGCGGACGGCGCACTGACGCTGGCGGCAAAGGGCACTGCGCCGCGCGATTGTTCGCCGCTGACCTGCGTTACCGGCGACCGCGCTTATTCCTGCGAAGTCGAGATCGAGCGCGACGGCGGCGCCGCCGGCGGCTTGCTGCTGTTCTACAGCCGCCGCCTCTATGCCGGCCTCGGTTTCGACGATGGCGGCCTCGTCCTGCATCGTTATGGACTCGAACGGCACATCAAAGCGGCGGCGGCAAACCGGCTGTTCCTGCGCCTGACCAACGACAACCACATCGTCACCATCCACACCAGCTCCGACGGCCAGGTCTGGACCAAGTTCGGCACTGAGATGGAAGTCTCCGGCTACCATCACAACGTCGCGGGCGATTTCCTGTCGCTGCGGCCCGGACTGTACGCGGCGGCAAGCGGCGAGGTGCGGTTCCGCAACTTCCGGTACCGGGCGTTCTGAGCCAAGCGACGTCTCATGGCTCGGGCCATGACAATCGTTCGCCGGCGAATGTATATTCGTTCTGCCGGCCGCATTGAGGAACGCCCAAATGATCCGCGCTGCCTGTCACTGCGGTGCCGTTCGTTTCGAGATCGCAGACCCGCCGGAGTGGGTGCTCGACTGCAATTGCACCGTCTGCCGGCGCTACGGCGGGCTCTGGACCTACTTCCGCGGCCACGACGGACAGGCAAAACTGCTGAAGACGCCGGACCCCGCCGCCACGGAGATTTACACATGGCTCGACGGCGACATTGCCTTTCACCGCTGCAGGACTTGCGGCTGCATCACCCACAGCACGGCGGCGAAGGAAGATCCGCCGGTCATATTCGCCGTCAACTGCCGCATGATGGCCGGACTCGACCCGGCCAAGGTGCGCATCCGCCGCGTCGACAACAGCCATTCCGGCTTCTTCTGGACGCGGCCCGACGAGCCCGCTATCCCGAGCCGCCATCCGGCGATGCCGCCGCCGACCTTCGACGACTGGCGCTAGGACTCGCGTCGATCGCTACGTCCCGTGCGCGTGCGCCGAGGAGTCCAGCGTTGCCGGATTCTTCGGCGTCATGTCGTTCAGGTTCCAATCGTCGGGGTTGAACGGGCGCGCCGTCGGCTTCTGCACCGGATAGCCGTGGATGTCGTTCTCCGAATTGATGATGATGCCGCGGCCCTCGGCGACGTCGGCGATCAGGCGCACGTCGTCATAGTCGCGGTCCCAGGGACGCGCCCCGGCATTGTGCAGCACATATTGCTGCACCGCGCTGGCCGGCATCGCGGTGAGGCCTTGCGGCCACAGCGGCGGCTTGGGCACCATGATGATCCTGGCCGGCGCGGTGGTGTAGCGCCCGATCTGCGGCAAGGGATTGCCGATCTGGTCGACCGCGATGTTGTCCTTGCCGAAATATTCCAGGTCGCCGTAACCGCCGATCTCGAGAAACGCGATATGTGGCACCGTCGATTGCCCGGCGCGCGCGACATTGCCGACCGCCGTCAGCTGGCCGACCTGCCATTTGTGGTCGCCCCATTCCTCGGCCATCAAATTGTAATGCACGATGCGCTGGCCCGGATCGAAGATCAGGTTGTTGACCATCGCCAGCCGCACCCCGCCCTTGAGCAGCGGATTGCGCTCGTAGTCGTGGGCATAAAGATTGTTGACGATCAGGATGTCGGTCGCGTTGTCGTGGATCAGCGAGCCCTTGGAGTGCTCGATCTTCAGATGCGTCGCGTAAGCGAGCCCTTCCGCTGCGATGTTGTTGGAGAAGGTGACGCGGTGCGAGGTGTGGGCGCGCCAACTCTCCGGCGTGTCGCCGACGAAGCGCTGGCCCGAGGCCGACATGTTCTCGTCGGTCGCCCAATAAAACGAGCAATGATCGACGATGATGTCGTGCGCGTCGCCGATGGTGGAGAACGCATCCTCCTCCCAGCCGCTCTTCTTCGCCGCCCCCGCTTCGCCGACCCGCACGCGGATGTGCTGGATGACGACGTCGTGCCCGCCGGCATCGATGCCGCCGCGGATCAGGGTGATGCCGGGCGACGGCGCGGTCTGGCCGGCGATGGTCAGATAAGGCTCGGTGATCTTGAGCGTCTTGCGGTCGAGATCGATCACGCCGCCGACCTCGAACACCACGATGCGCGGTCCCTTGGCCTCGACCGCTTCGCGCAGGCTGCCCGGCCCGTCGCCCGCCAGGGTCGTCACTTTGATGATCTGGCCGCCGCGGCCGCCCGGCGTATGCGCCGCCCAGCCCAAAGCGCCGGGAAAAGCGAGCGGCGCGGTGTCTGCGACAGGGCCCGCGCCCGGCGCCGACGGGGGATGGACCGCCCCATGGCCCGGTTTCAAGGCCGCCGCCTCGGCGGCCCCCGCGAGCAGTACGGCCAGAAGAGCAAGGCCAAGGGCGGATTTCCTGGTCACGGTTTTGGGTTCCCTCTGTTTTTCGCCTGGGCCGCATCCTGGCGGGTTCGGCCCGCCGGCGGCACTCTCGTCGATTGAAAATGACACCGGTTTCCTCTAGACACAA
This sequence comes from uncultured Rhizobium sp., assembly GCA_964465935.1. Classification (GTDB taxonomy): domain Bacteria; phylum Pseudomonadota; class Alphaproteobacteria; order Micropepsales; family Micropepsaceae; genus Rhizomicrobium. The sequence goes on along the minus strand of CAYXMO010000121.1, from coordinate 2,167 downwards.
TCTCGCCACGCCAAAAAGCGCTGGTCGCGACAGGTTGGGCGTAGTGGACAAAGACAGCGCAAAGCGGGGGCATGTGACGGACAGTATCGCGCGGCAATTCGTGACGGCGCGGCTTGCTGCCCAGGCTCTTGCCGCCTTTCCCGGGCCTGTGCCGTCCGATCTGGCCACCGGTTACCGCAACCAGGATGCCGCCATCGCGCTGGTAAGCGACGACATCGCGGGCTGGAAGATCGGCCGCGTCGGAGCTGAATTCGAAGACAGGTTCGGACCGGGGCGCATCGCCGGCCCCATCTTCCGCGGCGCGGTGCGCCACGCCGATGGCCGCGCGCCGGTGCCTTTTCCGGTGTTCAAAGGCGGCTTCGCCGCGATCGAGGCGGAGTTCGTCTTCGTCCTCGCCCAGGACGCGCCGCCGAACAAGCTCGACTGGACGCTCGCCGAAGCGCGCGCCCTGATCGGCGACATGCATATCGGGATCGAGACCGCGGGCAGCCCGCTCGCCACCATCAATGCGCTGGGCCCCACCGTCGTGGTCACCGACTTCGGCAACAATGCCGGGCTGATCCTGGGTCCGCGCGTCGCGGGCTGGCGCGATCTGAAGGACAGTGAGCTGACCTGCGAAAGCTTCATCGAAGGCCGCTCGGTCGGCAAAGGCGCCGCCTCCGACCTGCCCGGCGGGCCGATGGAGGCCCTGCGCTTCCTCGCCGAGCATTGCGCGCGGCGCGGCCGGCCGCTGACCAAGGGCCTTCTGATCTCCACCGGCGCCGCCACCGGCATCCACGACATCGCCGCCGGAGAGCGCGCCCGGGTGGACTTTGGGGCGCTGGGCGCGATTGAATGCGTCGCGGTCGCCGCAAAGCCGACAGCGGCGGAAGTCTCGCGCACCGCACGCGCCTGAAAACGGCCCGCGCCCAACGAGGCGCGCGCCGACGGCCAGAAAAAGATCGGCGTCCGCGACGAACGCCGCAGGGAAGGGACGAGCGATGAACGTTCAGACGCCGCCGGTCGACAAGGGCGCGGCGATCGCAGCCGCCTCGAGCCGCGCCGGATCCTATCGCTGGATGATCTGCGCCCTGCTCTTCGCCGCGACCGCGATCAACTATGTCGACCGCCAGATGTTGGGCGTGCTCAAGCCGGGCGCTAACGGGTTGCAGCACGAGTTCGGCTGGACCGAAATGCAATACGCCGACATCGTGTTCTGGTTCCAGGCCGCTTACGCCGTCGGCTATATCGGCTTCGGCCGCATCATCGACCGCATCGGCGCCAAGCTCGGCTTCTCGGTCGCCATCGTGATCTGGACCATCGCGCATATCGCGCACGCCGCGGTGCGCACGCTGAGCGGCTTCACGCTGGTGCGCGTCGGCTTGGGGCTCGGCGAATCCGGCAACTTCCCGGCCGGCGTCAAGGCGGTGGCGGAGTGGTTTCCCAAGAGCGAGCGGGCGCTCGCCAATTCGATCTTCAACGCCGGCTCGGGCATTGGCGCCATCATCACACCGCTGATCATTCCGCCCATCGTGCTCTATTTCGGCTGGCGCATGGCGTTCGTGCTGACCGGTGTCTTCAGCCTGGTGTGGCTGTGGTTCTGGGTGACGTCCTATCGCCATCCGCGCGAGCACAAGAAAGTCTCCAAAGGCGAGCTCGCCTTCATCGAAAGCGATCCGCCCGATTCCGAGGAGCACAAGAACATCCCTTGGGGCCGGCTGTTCCGCGTCAGGGAGACCTGGGCCTTCGCGCTGGGCAAATTCCTGATCGACCCGATCTGGTGGATGTACCTGTTCTGGCTGCCCAGCTTCTTCTCCGAGCGCTATCACCTCGACCTCAAGAGCTTCGGCCCGCCGCTGGTCGCGGTCTACATCATCTCCGACATCGGCAGCGTCGCCGGCGGCTGGATGTCGTCGCAGCTCATCAAGGCGGGCTTCTCGATCAACGCGGCGCGCAAGCTGACCATGCTGGTGGCGGCGCTGGCGGTGACGCCGATCGCCTTTGCGATGTACGCCGACAATCTGTGGCTCGCCGTCGGCATCGTCGGGCTGGCGACCGCGGCGCACCAGGCGTTCTCGGCCAATCTCTACACCTTGCCGTCGGACGTGTTCCCGCGCGCCGCGGTGGCTTCGGTGATCGGGATCGGCGGCACGCTGGGCGCCATCGGCGGCATGCTGATGTCGAAATA
>CAYXMO010000120.1:0-8507 GCA_964465935.1 uncultured Rhizobium sp. | reverse complement strand
GACACGCAACCCCCCTACGTCGGTGATGAGATTTCGCGGTCCTGGCCGTAGCATGCAGGAGAGGCTAGCGTTTCCAGCGGAAAGAGCGAGGAATTTTCATGATCCGGTCGCGGCGCGTTCTAGGCGCGGTGTTCTTCGTTCTGATTTCCGCGGCGCCCGCCTCGGCGGCGGAATTCGCCAGGCATCATATGATCGCGGCCGCCAGCCCTTATGCGGCGGAGGCGGGGCGCCAGATGATGCGCCAGGGCGGCTCGGCAGTGGACGCGGCGATCGCGGCGCAGCTGGTGCTGACGCTGGTCGAGCCGGAATCGTCTGGCATCGGCGGCGGCGCCTTCATGATGGTCTACGACCCCAAGACGAAAAAGACGCTGAGCTTCGACGGGCGTGAGACCGCGCCGGCCAGCGCCACGCCGGGGATGTTCTTAGGACCCGACGGCAAGCCGCGGCAGCATTTCGATCCCATCCCCGGCGGTCTGTCGACCGGCGTGCCCGGCGTCATTGCGATGTTCGACATGGCGCATCAGCGCTACGGCAAGCTGCCCTGGGCCAAGCTGTTCGCGCCGGCGATCGCGCTGGCCGAGGGCGGTTTCAAGGTCAGCCGCAAGCTGGCGCGCGAGCTGCGCGAGCTTTCCTTCGTCGCCAAGATGCCGGACATCAAGAAATACTTCTTCCACGCCGACGGCACGCCGGTGGCGGAAGGCGAGGTGCTGAAGAACCCGCAGTTCGCGGCAACGCTGCGCAGCATCGCCAAGGGCGGCGCCAAGGCGTTCTATTCGGGTCCGATCGCGCAAGCCATCGTCGATGCGGTGAACCATGCACCAGTCAATCCCGGCGGCATGACGCTGGCCGACATCGCCGCCTACCACGCGGTCGAGCGGCCGGCGGTGTGCGGCTTCTATCGCGGCTGGCGGTTGTGCTCGATGGGGCCGCCGAGTTCGGGCGGCGTCGCGGTGCTGCAGATATTGGGGATGCTGGAGCGGTTTCCGTCGGCGCAGCTCAATCCCACGACGCAAAGCGGCGTGCATCTGTTCACCCAGGCGAGCCGGCTCGCCTTCGCCGACCGCGCCATGTATCTGGGCGATCCCGACGTGGTGAACGTGCCGGTGCGCGGACTTCTGGATCGCGACTATCTCAGCGCACGCTCGCAGCTGATCGATCCCACCAAGGACATGGGCACCGCCACCGCCGGCACGCCACCCGACAAGCGCGCCGACTATGCGCCGCAGCGCTCGACGCAGCTGCCGGGCACCTCGCACCTCGCCGCGGTCGACGATGGCGGCCAGGTCGTGTCGCTGACCATGACCATCGAGTTCGCCTTCGGCTCGGAGGTCATGGCGAACGGTTTTCTGCTCAACAACGAGCTGACCGATTTCTCATTCGAGCCGACGCGCGACGGCAAGCCGGTGGCCAACGCCCCGGCGCCGGGCAAGCGGCCGATGAGCGCGATGTCGCCGACCATCGTGTTCGACGCGTCCGGACGCTTCGCCATCGCCGCAGGCTCGCCCGGCGGGCCGGCGATCATCGACTTCGTGACGCAGTCGCTGATCGGCATGCTGGACGCCAGGCTGAGCCCGCAGCAGGCAGTGGCGCTGCCGCATGTGCTGAACCTCAATACCCCGACCATCCTGGAAAAAGGCACGGCGCTGGAAGCGCTGACGGCGCCCTTGACCGCGATGGGCCACACCGTGACGACGCGCGAGCTGGAGAGCGGACTGCACATCATCCAGCGGGTGCGCGGCGGCTATCGCGGCGGCGCCGATCCCCGGCGCGACGGCGTGGCGCTGGGGGATTGAGGTCCTCTCACCCGAAAACGCTTGGCGTTTTCGACCTCTCCCGCGAGCGGGAGAGGTTATCGGCAAGCGACGGCGAATAGCCGTTTGAACGGAAACAGCGTCGTACCGTCGGCGCGCGGCGGGTAGGCGCCCAGAAGTTTTCTTTTGTATGTGGCGATGAACGCTTCGCGTTCCGCGCCATCCAGCGCCTGCACGAAAGGCCGCAAGCCGGTGCCGCTGACCCAATGGTAGACGGCGTCTTCGCCGCTCAGCACGTGGAGATATTCGGTTTCCCAGATGTCGATGCTCGCGGCGTGCGGAATCATGATCGCGTGGTAGTCCTGCGGCATCAGCACGGCGATTTCGCGGACATTGGCGAGCCTGCTTGACCAAGGTCCATCCGCCGCCGTCGCGCGCATCAGGGCGTGGCTGGGGGCGTCCTGGTTGTGGGGGATCTGGAAAGCGAAGGTGCCGCCGGGCTTCACGAACCCCATCAGGCGCGGCAGCAGACCCGCGTGATCGCCCAGCCATTGGAAGGTCGCGTTGGAGAAGATGACGTCATAGGGCGTGTCGGCGCGCCACGCCGCGACGTCGGCGAGAATCCATTCGGCGCCGATGACGTCCGCCTTCGCCTTGGCCAGCATGTCCGGCGAGGAGTCGAGGCCTTCGATTCCGGCACCCGGCCAGCGGGCACGCAGCAGCGCCGTGGAATTGCCGGGGCCGCAGCCCAGATCGATGACCCGCGCCGGCGTCTCGTCGGGCACGCGAGCGAGGAGCTCGGCGGCGGGGCGCGTGCGCTCGTCGGCGAAGGCGAGATAGGTTTTGGGATTCCACACCATCGGATCAGTGCGGCGGCGCGAGAAAAGCGGCGACCCGCGCGATCGCATTCTCGCGGATGTCCATGGCGAAGAGCGGGTAATCGAGGCCGTGATAGTTGTCGCCGGCGGCGGCGCGGGCGAAATCGCTGCCGCGCTGGTCCTTGGCGAACAGAAGACCGTTGCGGCATTCCGCCGTCGTCCATTGTGCGACCGGCGCTTTCAGCGGCGGGAATTGCATGCCGGTGGCGTGATCGTCGCCCCAGAAGTTGATTTGGAAGCTGCCGCTGATCGGCACCGCGCCCTTGTGCAGCTTTTGCGGCGCGAGGCCGCCGTCGCGCGCCCAGGTGAGCGGGTTGATGCAGAGCAGCTTGCCGTTGACGTCCTTGCGTACCGGGTTTGAGCCTTCGGCATAGGTCGCCCAGTGGATGATGCAATGCGTGTCGGTTGCCGAAGCGCAGACATGCACGGTCTTGAGCCCATCGGCGTCCTTGGCCGCGATGCCGCCGCCGATCAGATAGGCCGCGACGAGGCGCTGCGCCAGCGGCGTGCCGTCGATCCGGCGCTTGACGAGGTTGAAGCCGTGCTCGGTGCCCTGGCTGTGGCTGGCGATGATGAAGGGGCGGCCTTTGGAATAATGATCGAGGAAATAGCTGAAGGCGCGGTCGACATCGGCATAGGCGAAATCGCCGGACTTCTTGAACAGGTCGGGATTGGCGCCGATGTAGCGGAAGATCGAGCCTTCGCGATAGCGCGGCGCGTAGACGGCGCAGCAGCCGTTGAAGGCGCTGGCCTGGTTCGCCATCATCCAGCGCGTGTTCTCCTCGGTCTGGCTGTTGGCCGCGAGCGGCGAATTCCAGTCGGCGCCGTTCATGTAGCCGGTGGGATGGATGAAGAAGACATCGGCCGGCGGGTCCTTCGGCGCCGGCACGACGCCAGCCGGCACGGAACCGGCAAGGCCGGGCTTGGTTGGCAGTGCCGCCCAGGCGGCGGCATCGGCATAGTCGGGGGCCGGCGCCTTGTACTTCAGGTCCCAACCATGCCCCGGTCCCCAGATCGCGACGACGATCGCGCCGCCGGTGCCGGTGAAGTAGATCGTGGCGGCGGCGGCACCGAGCAGCGCGACGAACCCGGCAAGGCCATAGAGAAATTTTCGCATGATCCCGCTCCGCGTCCCTGCCGAGGCGAAGAATAGTTCCTAAGCCCGGCGCGCACCATGGATTTGGCTGCCCCCGAGCAGCGGCGCCCTGCGGCGCGGCCATCGCGGCTTGGACGACACCCAAAAACAGGCATGGCAATAAAGAAGGAATCACTTCAGTATTCGATGTGAGATGTCAAAGCGAATTGTCGGTATTCGGAGACGTACATGAAACATGTCGTATGTCTTCTTGGGCTTATACTTGCAGTTTGTGCCGGCCCCGCGGCGGCACAGACCTGCACCACCTTCACGCCGCAACCCGATTCGACGCGCCCCGCGCTCGCCGGCCGGATCACCTATCAGGATTCGGCACACAACACGCTCTATCTCTACGACCTGCAGAGTGCCAGCGCCGCATCCGTGCCGCTGCAGATACCGACCGCCGGGCTGTCGTCGGTCGCCAATCCTGTGTTCACGCCGGACGGCACGGCCATCGCGTTCACCGCCTCGCCTTCGGGTGGCCGGACCGACATCTTCTACTGGCCGATCGGGGCGGCGGCGGCGTCCAATCTCACGGCCGCCATGACCAGCAACGACAACGAGGACGTGCGCTTCTCCAGCGACGGGACGCTGATGGTGTGGAAGCAGAATTACGGCATATCCGTCGCCGGCTTCACCTTCGACGCCAACGGACAGCCGGTGCTGTTCGACGTCAACCACGTCGTGTCCGGCACGCAAAGCAGCACCACCGAGGCGTCCGGGCCTTATTTCAGCCCGGACAAGAGCTACATCTACTACTTCACCGGTTCGGCCTCGTTCGGGCCGCAGCGCATCCAGCGCTACAGTTTCGCCGGCAACAGCAGCGTACCGGCCTTCGCCCAGCGGACCGGCATCAACTACTACTTCCCCGTCGATCCCGATCTCTACGACCTGATCTATGTCAGCAAGACCGATGCGAACCCGGCGGTGGACAAAATCTATTTCTATCCGAGCGTTTCGCTGTCCAGCACCACGGACGCCGGTCTGATCTGGAACGGCTCCGATTGCTTCGCCGACAATTCCGACCCGGCACCCGTCAACGAGGACTTCTTCATCTTCTCGCGCGACCACAACACCATCAACAGCGGCTACGATCTCTATATCGGGCAGGTCAGCACCGGCTTCGCCTGGAGCCTGTCGCCGATCAACGTGAATGTCGCGAGCGGCCAGATGCTGGGCGCGAATTTCACCAGCGTCCCATTGTCCGAGCACAGCTACTGAATCAGAGCAACTCCCGGTCCGGCAGGTCGAGGCGGAAGGTCGTGCCGCCGGCGCCGGTCGAGACCAGGACGATGTCGCCGCCATGGGCGCGGGCGAGGTCGCGGGCGATGGCGAGGCCGAGGCCGGAGCCGCCGCTGCGCGCCGCCGTCGCGAAGGGCTGGAACAGGCGGGGATGGATCGCCGGCGGGATGCCGGGGCCGTTGTCGCTGATCTCGATATGGACGCGCTGGCCGTGGCGCTCGGCGCGTACGGCGATGCGGCCAGGCGTGCCCTGCTCGACCAGCGCCTCGACCGCGTTGCGGATCAGGTTGAGGACCATGCGGTAGAGCTGCTCGGCATCGGCATCGACCTGCAATTCGTCATGCACCTGGATGTCGAGCGCGATCTCTATCGGCGCGATGCGGGCCTCGATCGCGGCCTCGCCGGCCTCGGCGAGCAAGGGCGCGAGGCAGTGGAATTTGCGCTGCGGCGGACGCTCATCGGCGCGGCCGTAGCGCAGCGTGTTGGTGGCGAGCGAGACGGCGCGGTCGATCGAGGCGACCAGGCGCGGCGCCAGCTTCTTGACCACCGGATCGTCGACCACCGCCAAGCGGTCGGAGGCAAGCTGGGCGTTGGAGAGGATGTTGCGCAGATCGTGCTGGATGCGCGCCACCGCGGCGCCGAGCGCGGCGAGGCGCGTCTTCTGCTGCAGGAAGCCGTAGAGATCGCGCTGCATGGCGGCGAGCTCGCGCTCGGCGATGCCGATCTCGTCCTGGCGGGCGCTGGCGCTGATGATGCGCGCCGGGTCTTCGGGATTGTCGTGGAACGAGACCATGGCGTTAGTGATGCGCCGCATCGGGCGCACCAGCACCCAATAGAGGCTGAGGAAAACCAGAAGCGCGGTGATCAGCGACACGATAAGGCCGGTGACGATGACGCGGTCGGCATAGGCGAGGAGCGCGGCACGGATCGGCGCCTCGCCCAGCACGATGCCGATGCTTTTCACGTCGCCGATATGGGTTGGGGCGATGACGTGCAGGACGCGGTTGCCGCCGTGCCACAGACAGTCGAGCGCCGCGAACATGTCGCCGCCCAGGGGCTCCGCGGTCAGGTCGATGGTGGCGTCGATATGCGGCTTTTCCTCGATCTCGTAATATTCGCGGCGGTCGGGACTGGTGAGCAGCACCGAGCTGGCGCCGGCGCGCATCAGGAGCTGCGAGCGCAGCTCGGCCGAGAGCTTGTCGCCGCCCGGCTCGTGGAACGGCAGGACCGCGAGCTCCGCCGATTCGATGTGGTTATCCAGGAGTTCGCGGTGGTAGCGCCCCACCGAGGGCACGAAAATCAGGACTTCCGCCACCATCACATAGACGACGGTCAACATCAGGAGCCGGCCGGAAAGACTATGGGCGGCGAGACCATAGGCGGCGGCCAGCCGGGCGCGGAGGCGGCCAAGCATGGCTGCATAAGGCCTCAAGAAGCGGCCGATTCATAGGGTGTGTCCGGCGGGCGAAACTATTCCAGCCCCAGATCGGTGAGCCAGTCGTGGAATTGCTCGATCCAGCGGTCGGAGGGGAAACCCTGCTTCACCATGCCGAAGCCGTGCGCGCCGCGGCGATAGATGTGCATCTCGGCGGAGCGCCCGGCGTCGGTCCAGTCCGCGTAAAGGCCCTCGACGACGCGATAGAGCAGAAAGTCGTCCTGGGCGACGCAGGTGAACAGCGGCGGCGCATCCGCCGGCACGGGGCGCCCAAGCGTCTCGCCGCCATAGATCGGAGCGACGAAGGCGAGCGGCGCGGCGCGCGGGTCGACCGCGACATCCGCTACCAGGAACGCGCCGGCGGAGAATCCGATCATGCCGAGCTTGTTCGGATCGACGTCCCATTGCCTGGCCCGCTCGCGCACGATCGCGATGGCGCGCCGCCCGTCGTCGGCCGCAGCTTCGCGCGCGGCGCGGATGGTCTCGTAAGGCACGATGTCGCCCATGGCGCGGAAGGCGGTCTTGGCCTTGCGGGTCATATCGATCTGGGAAAACATTTTCGCCATCTCGGCGTCGTAGTCGGCCTGCGCCACCGGCGTGCCGCGCACGCGATATTTCAGCAGGAAGGCGGTGTAGCCTTGCGCCGTCAGCCAATGCGCGACATCGAGCCCTTCATGCTCCCACGCCAGCAGGCGCCAGCCGCCGCCCGGGCACACGATCACGCCGACGCCGTTGGGCTTGGCAGGGCGGAACACGGTGAGGCTCGGCTCGGAGACGTTGCGCAGCATCGTCGCCTGGGCAGCGACGCCCACCGGGGCGCGGTATTGCGCCTCCGGCCCAACGCCCTCCAGCCTGGTGGGCGGGCCGTCGGGCCACAGGCGGATGATTTCGTCGGATTGCGCGATCACGAGGCATCCTTTTCACAAGGCGGCAGTCCTCACTGTAGCTGGCCAGAGGCAAAAGGCAGAAGCCATGCCGGGCTGGGGCGCGGAAGGGGAATCCGTAGCGTAAACCGGCCCTTAGGCGGCCCAGGCGGGCGTGGTTGACAGCCGGCTGGCCAAACCCCTAGAAACCCCGCTCTTTCGCCGCCACCGTACCTTCGAGACCCGCCATGAAGCGCCCCTATCAGCCGAGCAAGATCGTCCGCAAGCGGCGCCATGGCTTCCGTTCGCGCATGGCCACGGCCGGCGGCCGCAAGGTTCTGGCCCGCCGCCGGGCCCATGGCCGCAAGAAGCTCTCGGCCTGAACGGCGCGGCCCCAGACGCGGGGCACCGCATGGAACATCTCAAGGTTCGCAGCGATTTCCTGCGCGCGGCGCGCGGCATCCGCCGGGTGACCCCCGGCCTAACCCTCGAAATCTGCGCCAATCCGGGCAGCCAGGCGGTGCGGATCGGCTATACCGCCAGCCGCAAGATCGGCGGCGCGGTGGTGCGCAACCGGGCCAAGCGGCGGCTGCGCGCCGCCGCCGCCCAGGTCCTGGCGCCTTGCGCCCTGCCCGGCACCGACTATGTATTGGTGGCGCGGAAGGGTACCGCGACGCGGCCGTTCGACAGCCTGACGGCCGACCTTGCCCAGGCGCTCAGCGCAGCCCATCTCAAGCTGGCCGCCGGCCCCGGAGAGGTTCCTTGACGCAAGACCGGATCACACCGCGCCGGATTGCCGTGGCAGCGCTCACGGCGCCGATCCGCTTCTACCGCCGCTTCCTCTCGCCGCTGTTTCCGCCGGCCTGCCGCTTCCAGCCGACCTGCTCGCAATACGCGCTGGAGGCAATCGAGATCCATGGGCCGCTGAAGGGCCTCGGCCTCGCGCTTAGGCGGCTGTCGCGTTGTCATCCCCTCACCTGGCTCGGCGGTTCGTCGGGCTTCGATCCCGTACCTCCCCGATAGGCCTTGCCCATCATGAACGATTCCAACAACCGCAATCTCATCATCGCCGTTCTGCTGTCGGCGGCGATCCTGTTCGGCTGGCAGTATTTCATCGCCGGGCCGGCGATGAAGAAGCAGCAGGAACAGCAGGCACTGCTCGACAAGGCCAACAAGAAGCCGGGCGCTGCCGCCGCGCCGGCG
>CAYXMO010000119.1:0-8509 GCA_964465935.1 uncultured Rhizobium sp. | reverse complement strand
CGCTGGCGCGAGCATTGGCGGCGGCGAGCGCTTCCTGCGCCTGCTGCTGGCCGAGCGCAGCCTCGGCGGTCGCGACATCGGCTTCGGCAGCGCTGACCGCCTGGACATATTCGTCGGTGTCGATGCGGACCAGCGGCTGGCCGGCTTTCACGGTCTGGTTGTCGTGCACCAGGACGGCGGCGACGAGGCCGTGGACCTTGGGCGCGACGATGGTGGAGTCGGCCTTCAGATAGGCATCGTCGGTGGTGACCGAGGACGGCGGCAGCGCGATCCACCACGTGCCGGCCAGCGCGAGGACGATTGCGGCGCCGGCGACGATCAGCGCGCGGCGCGGCACGGCGCGCATACGGCTGAGAATCGTGGGCGCGGCGGCGGGTGGATCGAAGGTTGCGGTGGTCATTGGATTTCGCTCGCGAGAGTGACGTCGGTGAGGCCGAGCCGCGTCTTGATGCCGGCGCGGGTCGAGGCCAGGAGTTCGTTGGAAAGCTGCTTGTCGGAAATGGTGCGCGACAGCGTCACCGCGCCGGCCATGGCGGCGAGGATCGAAGGTGCCAGCGCCTCGGCGTCTTTGATGCCGGCGGCGGTCATGCGCCTAGCCAAACCATCCGCCATCGCTTTCACGCCGGCTTCGAAAGCGGCACGGAACTTCTTGGATTGGCGCGGCATGTCGGAGGCGAGCGCGGTGAGCGGGCAGCCGTTCGACGGATCGTCGCGGTGACGCTCCGCGACATATAAGTCGATGTAAGCAGCCAACGCAGGGCGTGACGGCAGGCCATCGAGCAGACGGCCCATGCGGCGTCCCGCCTTGGCGAAAATCTCCGCAAGCGTCTCGTTGAGCAGCGCATCCTTGGATTTGAAATGGGCGTAGAAGCCGCCATGGGTGAGGCCGGCGGCCTTCATCACATGCGCGATGGAGAGCCGGTCGGGGCCCTTTTCGCGCAGATGGGCGGCGGCGACGTTGAGCAGCGCCTTGTGGGTCTCGTCCTTGTGGCTTTCGGCGTAGCGCATCTTGCGGTTCCCGGTTCGTCGATTATATGATGATCGTAATGTAATCGTTCAAGAGGTCAAGTTTGGCGGCGGCAGGCGGAATTTTCGGGCGGACGACGCCGGTGGCGGCTTACAGCCATGGCCGCAAGCTTTTGATCTTTGGAATCATGGCCTTCGGCCAGTTCATGGCCCTGCTGGACACCCAAATCGTTGCCTCGTCGCTCAATTCCATACAGGCCGGACTGTCGGCCGGGCCGGACGAGATCGCCTGGGTCCAGACCGCCTATCTGATGGCGGAGATCGTGATGATCCCGCTTGCCGCCTATCTCTCCATCGCGCTGTCGACGCGCTGGCTGTTCACCGCCTCGGCGGTGGCGTTCACGCTGGCGAGCCTGTTGTGCGGCATGGCGTGGAGCATCGAGAGCATGACGGTGTTCCGCGCGATCCAGGGCTTCGTCGGCGGCGCCATGGTGCCGACCGTGTTCGCCACCGGCTTCACGCTGTTCAGCGGCAAGGAGCGCGCCATGGTGCCGGCGATCCTCGGCCTGGTCTCGACCCTGGCGCCGACGCTCGGCCCGACCATCGGCGGCTGGATCACCGACGGCGCGAGCTGGCATTGGCTGTTCTTCATCAACATCGTGCCCGGCGCCTTCATCGCCATCGCCTTGCCGCTGCTCGGCAAGGTCGACGAGCCCAATCTGGCGATGCTGAAGAAGATCGACTGGCTGCACGTGATCTCGCTCGCGGTGTTCTTAGGATCGCTGCAATGGGTGCTGGAGGAAGGGCCCAAGCACCAATGGTTCGAGGACACCAGCGTCATGGCGGTGGCGTGGATATCCTTCGTCGGCCTCATCGTGTTCCTGGAGCGCAGCTTCTATTCGCTGCTGCCGGTGGTGAAGCTGACGCCGTTCCGGCGGCCGACCTTCGCGATGGCTTGCGTGCTGAACGTGGTGATCGGCATGGGATTGTACGGCGCGACGTATTTGACGCCGATCTTCCTGGGCCGCGTGCGCGGCTATTCCAGCCTGGAGATCGGCACCACCGTATTCGTCACCGGAATCTTCATGAGCATGAGCGCCCCGATCGCGGCGCGGCTTTCCACCCTGGTCGACCAGCGCATCGTGATGACGGTGGGCTTCAGTCTTTTTGCACTTGCGTGCTGGCTGTTTTCGGGGATTACCCCGGAGTGGGGTTTCTGGGAGATATTCTGGGCCCAGGCGATCCGCGGCTTCGCGATCCTCTTGTGCATCGTGCCGTCGGTCGGCATGGCGCTCAATGGCGTGCCGCCGCACGAGCTGCGCTATGCCTCGGGCCTGTTCAACCTGATGCGCAACCTGGGCGGCGCCATCGGCATCGCGGTGGCGACGACGCTGCTGCAGGATTATGGCCGCATCCACGGCCAGGCGTTCGGCGAAGCGCTGGCACACGGCAATCAGAGCATGATGGGCGCGATGGTGAGCCGGCTGATGGCGCACGGCGCCGATGCGGCGCACGCGCAGCTGGTGATGGCCGGCGAGATCACGCAATTCGTGACGCGGCAGGCCCTGAGCCAGGCGTTCCAGGACGTGTTCTTCCTGCTGGCGGCGCTGTTCGCGATCGCGCTCATCCTCGTGCCGTTCGCCAAGGCGCTGCCGGTCGGCGAAGCCGCGCCGCCGCCCGAGGCGCACTAACCGGCGGCGAAGTCCGAGACGATGCGGACAAAATCGTCGGGCGCTTCGACCGACGGGATGTGGCCGACGTTCTTAAGGACGACCAGTTTCGAATTTGGGATGAGCGTGGCGGCGTCCTCGCCGCATTCCAGCGGGATGAGCTCGTCGTGATCGCCCCACAGCAGCAGGGTCGGCACCGAGATGCCGGCGAGTTCACTACGCGTCGGCTGATTCTTGGTCAGACCGCTGTCGCGGACGATGGCCATGCGAGTGGGGTCGTTGACCGTCCGCAGCTGCGGCGGCAACGCCTCGGCTGCGGCCTGCAGTTCCGGATCGACGAAGCCTTTGGCGTCCGGTCCGGGAAATGTTTTCACGCAGACGGCGCCGCCGATCAGCGCGAGCCGGGCAATCGCGGGCTGGCCGAGCGCGGCGGCGTGCACGGCATAGGCCGCGACATGCCAGCCGCCGAAGGATTCGCCGACCAGCGTGATGTTCGTCAGATGAAGGGCGCGCATGAATTCGCCCAGATGGCGCACCAGTGCTTCGGTGGTGTAGGCGATGTCGGGCCGCTCCGACGGATCGAAGCCGACGACCTGGAGCGCGATCACGCGGTTGCGCCGGGCAAGGCCGGGGATCACGGGCGCCCATTCCATCGCCGCCGACCCCGAGAAGCCGTGGACGAGCACAATGGGATCGCCCTGCCCGATGTCCCAGTAGCGGATGCGATGGCCGAGGACCTGGATGTCGCGCGGCGGCGGCATGTCGAGGATCAGTTGCATGGTCATGCTTCCAATCCGCGCACAAGGAGTTCCAACGCTGCCTTGGCAAAGGCGCGCATGTTGGCGACGCGGTCGGGCGAGGCTGTTTCGACTGTGATGCTGTGGGTGAGCGGGCCGGCGAGCGCGATGCAGGTGTGGCCGGCGGCGTCGCCATAAGGGTTCCCGGTCGGGCCGGCGGCGCCGGTCTCGGACAGGCCCCAGCTGGCGTTGAAGCGCTCGCGCGCGGTGCGGGCGAGAAGCAGCGCGTAAGGCTCGCTGGCCGAGCGCATGCCGGCGACGGCTTCGCGCGGCAGATCCATCAGCAGGACGCGCGCCTTGGCGGTGTAGACCACCGCGCCGCCGGTGAAATAGGCCGAGGCGCCGGGAACCGCGAGCAGCGCCGCCGACAGCAAGCCGCCGCTGGAGGATTCGGCAATGGAAATCGTCTCCTTACGGTCCTTGAGCAATTGGCCGGCGCGTTCGGCGAGCGGGAGAAGGTCTTGCATGCAGCCCCGATGATTTGAATTAACCACGCAAACATAGGGGCGCCGCGACAAAGGTTCCATCGCAATCGGCGTGACGCTACGGCGGCTTGGCAATACGCGACGATACCGGCACGATTGACGTCATAAGCCGGAAAAAGCCGGCCGGCGTTGGGAACAGGTTTCATGCGGTCTTCTTCGAGGCGCGATCTGCGCGCGCCGCAGCGCCGGCCCCTGCGGGCCAAGACGGTGGTGGTGCGCCAGCCGGCGCTACCCAGCCTGCCGACGCTCGAAGACACGCTGGCCGCGATCGGGATCGCGGCGCGGCCGCGGCGCAAGGCGCGGGGGCGGCACGGGCTTGTGTGGCGCTGGTTCGCCTACGAGTCGACGGCGCTGGCCGTCGGAAATCTGACCGCGAGCATCGCGCTGTTCGTCGTCGCGATGACGATGACGTCGATTGGGATGGAGGTCGCGCTGGCGCTCAACGTCGCGCCGGCGATCTATGCGGTGCTGAACGACGGCCTGCCCTGGGCGGCGCTGGCGCTGATGGGCGCGGCGGTGCTCAAAGCCGTGCACGCGTATTTCGACAAACAGGCGCGGATCGAGACGCGTATCTTGGGTTATGCGCTGGCGCTCGGACTGGCGGCGGCGGGGCTGTGGGTCGAGACCATGCTCGGCTTCGCCGCCATCGTGCCGTGGATGTTCAAGCCGGTGATGGCGCTGGCGGGCGGCGACGCGAGCGCGCGGGTCGCGGCGTTCAACGCGGCGCTGGTGTCCTATTTCGAGCCGGCGCTGCTCGGCGGGCTTGGCGTGCTGCTGGCGGCCAAGCAGTTCCGCAGCGGCTCGACCCGGCGCGCGCCGCAATACCGCAAGCGCATCGCGCTCGGCGGCGTCGTGGTCAGCCTGTTCGCGGCAGCCATCGCCGGGATGGCGGCGGAGCGCCACTGCACCGGCGCCGATGCCCGCGACGGCCTGAGCTTCGCGATCGGCGGCGAGACGCTGTCGGGGCGCGACCGCACCTATGGCTCGCTGTTCGCGCCGGGGGTGCCGTGCCACGTATCGAGCCTCTATGGCTGGCGCGACGATCCGCTGGAGCCGGGGACGCAGCGGCATCATCAAGGCGTCGATGTCGCAGTGAAGGAAGGCACGCCGGTGCATGCCATGGCGGATGGGCGCGTCCTGTTCGCCGAGTCCGACGCCGGGCTGGGGAATTTCGTGGCGCTGCAAGTCGGCGACCGCGCGACGGCGCCGACGATCCTCAACGGACATATGGCGCAGCTTCTGGTGCGGCGCGGCGATCTGGTGCATCGCGGCGACGTGATCGGGCTGGCGGGCAGCACCGGACGCTCGACCGGGCCACATGTCCACCTGCAGATATGTTCGGGCGCCCATACGGGGCGCGGCGGCTTTGTCTGCGGCAGCGCCAGCAACCCTTATGAGAACTGGCCGACCTTGGCGGCGCTGGCGCAGACGAGCTGTGTCGGTGGGCCGGCGGTGTTTTGAATGACGTGGCAGCGCACGCTGGCGGCCGCGACGATCCTGATCGGCGGAGTCTGCGGATCGGCCCGCGCGGCACCCGCCGACCTCAAATGCGATTCCGGACCGGTGAGCCGCAATTTCGGCGGCGCGCCCTGGCTGGTCTATAGCTGTCACGACCTGGTCCATCTGCTGCTGGTGGCGCCGCCGGTCAATCCGGCGAGCCCGTGCATCATCGTGCTCACGCTGGACGGCGACCGATTCCGAGTCGTCAATGTCGGGACCGGCAATAAGCGCGCCGCCGCCGACGCCGGGCGCGACGCCGAGCGGCTGTCGCTGGACGATTTCACGGCGCTGATCGCGCAAACTACGGCCCGATAGCCGATCTTTGACCTTGCCTTCCGCTACGGCGGATCAGCATCCTTCGGAGCCCGAACGAGGATTCCCCATGGACCTGAGCTGGAGCGCCGCCGATACGCGGTTTCGCGACGAGGTGCGCGCGTTCTTCGATCATGAGCTGACGCCCGACCTGCGCAGGGCGGGCAAGTCGCTGACCTCGGTCTATGCCGATTACGACGTGACGATGGCGTGGCACCGCATCCTCTACAAGAAGGGCTGGGTGGCGCCGGCCTGGCCGGAGGAATATGGCGGCACCGGCTGGAACGTGATGCAGCGCTATATCTGGGCCAGCGAGACGGCGGCGGCGGGCGCGCCGCCCTTGTCGCCGATGGGGCTGGGCATGTGCGGACCTGTGCTGATCGGGCACGGCTCGCCTGAGCAGAAGGCGCATTACCTGCCGCGCATGCTGTCGGGCGAGGATTTCTGGTGCCAGGGTTATTCGGAGCCGGGGTCGGGGTCCGATCTGGCCTCCTTGCAGATGAGCGCGCGCGACGACGGCGATCACTATGTCTGCAACGGCCACAAAATCTGGACGACGCATGCGCATCTGGCGAACTGGATCTTCTGCCTGGTGCGGACCTCGAAGGAGAAAATCCCGCAGCTCGGCATCACCTTCCTGCTGATCGACATGAAATCGCCCGGCGTGACGGTGAAACCCATCGTGTTCGCCAGCGGCGAAGCGGTGCAGAACGAGGTCTTCTTCACCGACGTCAAGGTGCCCAAGGCCAATGTCGTGGGCAAGGTCGGCGACGGCTGGACGGTGGCGAAGTACCTGATGCTGTTCGAGCGCGGCGGCGGCACCAGCGCGCCGTCGCATCGCGTGCGGCTGCAGCGCATCCGCGACATCGCGCGCGCCGAAGGCAATGACGATCCGGAGTTCGCGGCCAAGGTCGCGGAGGCCGCGATTGAGGTCGAGGCGATGGGCGCGGTGGAGCTGCGGGTGATGGCCTCGCTCAGCAGCGGCCAGGCGCCGGGACCCGAATCGTCGATGCTCAAGATGGTGTCGACCGATCTCAGCCAGCGGCTGACCGAGCTGGCGTTGGAGGCGGTGGGATACTACGCGATGCCGTTCCAGCCTTTCGCGACCTCGCCGGGCGGGCCGACGCCGGGCTTCCACCGCCTGCACAACCAGGAGCCGGTGGGGCCGGACTATTCTTGGCCGGTGACGGCGAAATATCTCAACGACCGCGCCGGCTCGATCTATGCGGGGACAAACGAGGTGCAGCGGAATATCCTGGCCAAGGCGGTGCTGGGGCTGTGACATGGACCTGAAGCTGAAAGACAAGGTGGTTTTCGTCGCCGGCGGATCGCGCGGCATCGGGCTGGGCATCGTCGAGGCGTGCCTGCACGAAGGCGCGCGCGTGGCGATGACGGCACGCGGTGCCGAGGCGCTGGAGGCGACGTGGGCGCGGCTGGCGGAACAGTTCGGCAAGGACCGCGTCTGGGCGATGGCCGGCGATATGCGCGACACCGCGACCATCGAGAAATCGCTCGATGCGGCGGAGCGCGAGGTTGGACCGATCTGGGGGGCGGTCGCCAATGTCGGGCTGTTCGCGACGCCGCCCGGTTTCGACGTGCCGGACGACAATTGGTCGGGCGGGCTGGCGCAGAATTTGGACTCGGCCTACCGGCTGGCGCGCGCCGCCTTGAAGCGCATGACGCCGCGCAAGGAAGGCGCGTTCCTGTTCATCTCGTCGATCGCCGGATTGGGCGCGCTGGGCACGCCGATCACCTATGGCACTTCGAAAGCGGCGATGAACCATCTGTCGAAGGAGCTGGCCAAGCTGGTCGGCGCCAGCGGCGTGCGGGTCAACACCATCGCGCCGGGCAACATCATCTTTCCGGGCGGCGACTGGGAAGCGCGCTCGACCGGCGAGCGGGCGGAAGCCTGGGCGCGCTGGATCAAGCGCGAAGTGCCGATGCGGCGCTACGGCAAGCCGGAGGAGATCGGCGCGGCGGCGGCGTTCCTCTTGAGCCCGCAGGCGAGCTTCATCACCGGCGCGGTGCTGCCGGTGGACGGCGGACAGACGCGATGACCGCGAAGGCCGGCATGCCCAGCGCAGCGGTGACGGCGCTGGCGGCGTTCGCCGATGGCCTGGCCGGCGCGAGCGTGTTCCGCCACAGCCAGAACGTCGCGATGTACAAGGTCGGCGGCAAAATCTTCGCGATCCTGTCGGCGAAGGCGGGCTATGTCGTGCTGAAATGCCATCCGGATTCGATCCCGATGCTGAAGGCCAAGTACAAGGGCATCGGACACAAGACGCATCTGGACCATCGCCATTGGATCGCGGTCGAGCTGAATGCCGACGTGCCGCTGAAAGAGGCCAAGCGCCTGGCGTCGCTGTCCTACGACCTGGTGCGGGCGGCCGAGAAGAAACCGGCGAAGAAGCGCGTCAGGACGCCGGCGTAGCGCTCCGCCCGCTCCAGGCATCGACCACGACGCAGGCCACCGAGTTGCCGACGATGTTGGTGGCGCTGCGGCCCATGTCGAGGAAGTAGTCGACCGCCAGGACCAGCGCGAGGCCGGTCTCCGGGATGCCGAAATAGGGCAGCGCCGCGGCGATCACCACCAGCGAGGCGCGCGGCACGCCGGCCATGCCCTTCGAGGTGATCATCATCAGGAGCAGCAGCGTGACCTGCTGACCGAGCGACAGGTCGATGTGGTAGACCTGCGCGATGAACAAGGTCGCGAAGGTGCAGTACATCATCGAGCCGTCGAGATTGAAGGAATAGCCGAGCGGCAGGACGAAGCTGACGA
>CAYXMO010000118.1:0-8516 GCA_964465935.1 uncultured Rhizobium sp. | reverse complement strand
CAAGGCCAAGAGGGCTGCGCCCAGCAATCCCGCCGCGATCCTGCCTGGTGCCATGTCCGCCTCCCGTTCGGCCCATCTTAGGACGCGTCCGGGCGGGCGCAAAGCAGGTCAGGCGCGCTCCACCCGGCAGGAATAGCAGCCGCGGCGGGCATAGTGGACATGGAGATAGTCGACGTCCGGATCGGCGAAGAATTTCTCGAACAGCGGACGCGGATCGTTCTCGGCAATGTCGGCGTCGCGCATCATCCCCGACGCGTCATAGGCGCGGACCGAGAGGACGCGGCCCTGGAACACCGGCGGCAGCTCGCCGGCGCGGTCGAATGCGGCCTGCGCCGCCTTGCGCACATAGATCGGTCCCGAGGCCTGGTAGGGCGAGGCCGCGGTGTGGTGGGCGAAAGGCAGGAGCAGGAGTTCTTCGCCCGGCGCGGCGTCTTCCAGCGTGACGCGGCAGGGCGCGCTGTGCGGCTCGTCGGCGACGATGCGGCGGATGTCGCGGGCGGCGAGCTCGGCGTCGCTGAAGTCGAACAGGGCGTGGAAGGGTTCGGGGGCAAGGCCCTGGATGCGGAACGGCATGGCGATCTCCGGTTGGGACAGGTCCCGAATGTGGCGGCCCGAGAGCTGAGAAACGACCCGTTTCTTGCGGCGCGCGGGGCGCGGCACGCCGGCTGCAACAGCAAGGGCAGGAGTTTCACTTTGGGACACGCCGCCGTGGCCAAGCTTTTGACCTTCGTCCTCGCCCTGCTTGCGGCCGGCCTCTCGCAGGCCATGTCGGCGCCGGCTTACGACGCCGATGCGGTGGCGCGGATCCATGCCGGGATCGTCGACTGCCAGGGGTGCAATCTGAAGGGCGCCGACCTGCGCAACACCTGCGTCAAGGCCAAGAACCTCAAAGGCGCGGATTTCGACGGCGCCAACGCCGTCCTGATGTGCATGTCGTTCGCGGACTTCTCGAACGCGACCTTCCGTGGCACCGATCTGTCGGGCGCCAACCTGGCGCATGCCAGGCTCGACGGCGCCGACCTCTCCGGCGCGGTCATGGACATCACCTCGATCAAGGGCACCGACCTCAGCAAGGCGCTGGGCCTGACCCAGAAACAGCTCGACCAGGCCTGCGGCGACACCGACACGCGCGCGCCGGCCGGCCTGACGGTGCACTTCTGCACCTGACCCAGTTTTGTCCTCCTCCTAGGGACACAACTCGCCCCCGCCCGCGGATGTACCGGGCGGGGGTCTTTTTTTGTTTTTTGTTGGCCTACCGCTTCGCTATTTGAGGCCGGGTCGGCCTTGAGCCGACCATCCATCGGGCGCATCAGCGCCAAGAAAGTCTCATGCGCCCGCAGACGCGGGCGCGATGGGTGGGCGGGTCAAGCCCGCCCATGACGAGTTTTTTTACTCCGCCGCTTGCGGCAGCTCCTTCTTCTTCCAGCGCAGCACCGGCTTGCGGGCCGCCGCAGTTTCGTCGAGGCGGCGGCGGGGGCTAAGACGCGGGGCGCCGTCGAAGCGCGCGGTCTTCTTGGCCTTGGCTTCCAGTGCCAGCTCGCGCAGGACGTGGATGAAGCGGTCGAGCGACTCCTTGGATTCGGACTCGGTCGGCTCGATCAGCATGGCGCCGTGGACGACGAGGGGGAAATACATCGTCATCGGGTGATAGCCCTCGTCGATCATCGCTTTGGCGAAATCGAGCGTGGTGACGCCGGTGCCTTCCAGGAAGCTGTCGTCGAACAGCGCTTCGTGCATGCAGGGGCCGTCACCGAACGGGGCGCTCATCACGTCCTTCAAGGATGCGAGGATGTAGTTGGCGCTGAGCACCGCGTCTTCCGACGCCTGGCGCACGCCATCACGGCCATGGCTGAGCATGTAGGCGAGCGCGCGGGTGAACATGCCCATCTGGCCGTGGAAGGCGCAGAGACGGCCGAACGGCTTGGCGCCTTGCGGGAGGTCGCCGCGATCCTCGATCAGGCGGAAACCCTGCGCATCGTGGACAAGAAGCGGCAGCGGCGCGAAGGGCGCCAGCGCGGCGGAGAGCACGACCGGCCCTGCCCCCGGGCCGCCGCCGCCATGCGGCGTCGAGAAGGTCTTGTGCAGGTTGATGTGCATCGCGTCGATGCCGAGATCGCCGGGGCGGACACGGCCGGCGATGGCGTTGAAGTTGGCGCCGTCGCAGTAGAAATAGGCACCGGCCTTATGGGTGGCGTCGGCCATGTGGCGGATGTCGCGCTCGAACAAGCCGCAGGTGTTGGGATTGGTAAGCATGATGGCGGCGACGTCGGGGCCGAGCTTGCCTTCGAGCTCGATCATGTCGACGCGGCCATCGGCGGTGCCGCCGACCTCGTCGATGGTGAAGCCGGCGAAGGCGGCGGTGGCGGGATTGGTGCCGTGGGCGGAGGCGGGAACGAGGATGCGCTTGCGCGTCTCGCCGCGGGCTTCGATGGCGGCGCGGATCGCGAGCAGGCCGCAGAGCTCGCCATGGGCGCCCGCCTTGGGCGACATCGCGACGGCGGGCATGCCGGTGAGCGTGGTGAGCCATGTCATCAGCTCGGAGATCAATGTCAGCGCGCCCTGCGTCGCCGACTGCGGGCTGAGCGGATGCAGGTCGCCGAAGCCGGGCAGCCGCGCCATCTTCTCGTTGAGGCGCGGGTTGTGCTTCATGGTGCAGGAGCCGAGCGGATAGAGACCCGCGTCGATGGCGTAGTTCATGCGGCTGAGGCGGACGTAGTGACGGATGACCTCGGGCTCGGAGAGGCCGGGAAGGCCGATGGGGCCGCGGCGGCGCATGCCGGCGAGGCGCGTTTCGGAAAGCTGGACGTTGGGCAGATCGACGCCGCAATGGCCGTCGCGGCCGATCTCGAAGATCAGCGGCTCTTCGTGGTCGAGGCCGCGGTCGCCGGAGATGGTCGGGAGTTCTTGGGCTTCGATGGTGCCCGGCGCGGTGGGGCGGCCCTGGTTGTTCATGGTCATCTCACAGCACCTCTGAAAGGGCTTTGACGAAGGCGTCGGCGTCTTCCGGCGTAGTGGTTTCGGTGGCGGCGACGATGAGGAGATCGCGGACCTCGGGATCGTGCGGCATCAGGCGCGACACCGGAACGCCGGCGAGGATGCCCTTGGCGGCCAAGGCATCGACCACGCCGGCAGCCGGCTTGCTCAGCCTGATCGTGAACTCGTTGAAGAAGCTCGGCGTGACGAGGCTGACGCCCTTCACCTGGGCGAGCTTGTCGGCGAGCGCGCAGGCGTTGGCGTGGTTGATGCGCGCGAGGCGGGTGAGGCCTTCCTCGCCGAGCAGCGACAGATGGATGGTGAAGGCGAGGCAGCACAGGCCGGAATTGGTGCAGATGTTGCTGGTCGCCTTCTCGCGGCGGATGTGCTGTTCGCGGGTGGAGAGCGTCAGGACATAGCCGCGCTTGCCCGACGCGTCGGCGGTCTCGCCGGTGAGGCGGCCGGGCATCTGGCGCAGGAATTTCTCGCGCGTCGCGAACAGGCCGACATAGGGGCCGCCGAAATTGAGGCCGTTGCCGATCGACTGGCCCTCGCAGGCGACGATGTCGGCGTCCTGGAAGCCGGGAGCTTCGAGCAGGCCGAGCGAGATCACCTCGGTGACGACGGCGATCAGCAGCGCGCCCTTGGCGTGCGCGGCGGCGGCGATGGGCTTGAGGTCGCGGATCAGGCCGAAGACGTCGGGGCTTTGCACCACGACGCAAGCGGTCTCGGCGTCGATCATGGCGATGACGTCGTCGGGCTTGCCCGGCGCCGCGGGCGCGCGCACGACCTTGCCGGAGAGCGCCGCGACGGTCTCTACGGTTTCGCAATAATGCGGATGCAGGCCGCCGGAGAGGATCGCCTTGGAGCGCTTGGTGATGCGCTGCGCCATCAGCACCGCTTCGGCGGTGGCGGTCGAGCCGTCATAGAGCGAGGCGTTGGCGACCTCCATGCCGGTGAGGAGCGCGACCTGGGTCTGGAACTCGAACATGTATTGCAGCGTGCCCTGCGCGATCTCGGGCTGGTAGGGCGTATAGGAGGTGAGGAATTCGGAGCGCTGGATCAGATGATCGACGGCGGCGGGGACGTGGTGCTTATAGGCGCCGGCGCCGCAGAAGAACGGGCCGGAGCCGGCGGCGGTGTTCTTGGCGGCCATGCGGGAGAGCTTGCGGTCGACTTCGAGTTCGCCTTGCGTGTCGGGCAGATCGAAGGCCGAGAGCGGCACGACCGCGGCCGGCGGGACGTCCTTGAACAGCGCATCGACGGACGAGACGCCGATCTTGCCGAGCATGTCGCGGCGGTCGGACGGGGTCAGCGGGTGGTAACGCATACTTAGAGACCTTTCACAAACTCCGCGTATTGCTCCGCGGTCATCAACTTGGCGAACTCGCTCTTGTCGGCGAGCTTGAGCTTGAAGAACCAGCCTTCGCCTTCGGGGTCGGCGTTGACCTTGGCGGGGTCTTCGCCGAGCGCGGGATTGCTCGCGACGACTTCGCCACCGACCGGTGCGTAGACCTCGCTCGCGGCCTTGACGCTCTCGACCACCGCGGCTTCGCCGCCGGCGCCGACCTTGCGACCGGTTTCGGGCAATTCGACGAAGACGACGTCGCCCAGCTGCTCGGCGGCGTATTTGGTGATGCCGATGGTTGCTTCGTCGCCATCGACGCGGACCCATTCGTGCTGGTCGGTGAAACGCACTTCGCTCATAGGGCTCTCCGGTAACGATGGGGGACGAAAGGCATGGGCGCGACGCGCGCCGGCAGCGGCTTGCCGCGGACGATGAGATCGATTTGCGTGCCATCGGCAGCGAAGGCGGCGTCGACATAGCCCATCGCGACCGGCGCGTTCAGGGTCGGGCCGAAGCCGCCGCTGGTGATCTTGCCGATGATCTTGCCGGATTTGTCGGCGATCTCGCTGCCTTCGCGCGCCGGTGCCCGGCCGTCGGGGCGGATGCCGACGCGCTTCTTCGCCGTGCCGTTGAACACGGCATCCATGATCTTTTCGGCGGCGGGGAAATCCTTGTCGAGCTTGCGGCGCTTGGCGATCGACCAGACCAGGCTGGCTTCCACCGGGTTGGTGGTCTCGTCGATGTCATGGCCGTAGAGGCAGAGGCCGGCTTCGAGGCGCAGGCTGTCGCGGGCGCCCAACCCGATGGGCAGAACCTCCGGCTCGCCCAGCAGGGCGCGGGCGACGCGCTCGGCATGGACCGCATCGAGCGAGATCTCGAAGCCGTCCTCGCCGGTGTAGCCGGAGCGGCTGACGATGGCGGGGGCGCCGGCGACGAGGCAGCGCACGACCTTCATGAAGGTGAGAGCGTCGATGCCGGGCGAAT
Organism: uncultured Rhizobium sp.; assembly: GCA_964465935.1. Lineage (GTDB taxonomy): Bacteria > Pseudomonadota > Alphaproteobacteria > Micropepsales > Micropepsaceae > Rhizomicrobium. The sequence continues at coordinate 3,211 of CAYXMO010000118.1, read as the reverse complement.
GGCGCTGCAGCACGGCGGCGGCGGCAGGGCCTTGCAGCGCCAACAGGGCGCGATCCGGGCGAGGGCTAAGCGTCGCGATGCCGTTCAGCTTGTCGGCGATATAGGCGAAGTCACCGTCCTTGGTGCCGGCGTTGACGACGAGATAGAGCGCGTCCTCGCCCAGAAGACGCGAGAACATGAAATCGTCCTTGATCGTGCCCTCGTCATTGAGCAACAGGCCGTAACGCTGCATGCCGGGCTTGAGGCCGATCACGTCGGCGGGCGTGAGGCGTTCGAGGGCGCGGGCCGGATCGCCGCCGGCGAGGAACGCCTGGCCCATATGCGAGACGTCGAACAGGCCGGCTTTTTCGCGGGTGTGCAGGTGCTCTTTCAGGATGCCGGCAGGATATTGCACCGGCATGTCGTAGCCGGAGAACGGCACCATCTTGGCGCCGAGCTCGACATGCAGCGCATGCAGCGGCGTCTGGAGCAGGACTTCGTTCGGATCGGCCATTTATGGTCCGTGTACAGAGCGTTGCGGCGCCGCGCCCCGCATCGCTGCGAAACGCGCGCCCCTCTGTCATGGGACCTGAGAGATTTCCCCGCCGGCCTGGAGCCGGACGGATTACCCCTTCGGTGAGAACCACCCCACCGGCGGTTCCGCTTTCCAGATGTTCATCTCCTTCGCGGTCCTTTTGCCTGAGAGTTTCCGGGGCGGTTGCTCCTTCGGCCTTCGCCCGTTGGGCTTCGGCCGACGGGTCGGCCTGCGCAACAGGGAAAATGTCTCCCGCGAGGGATCGATTGTATGGCCATGACGGCGCGCCTCACGGCGGGGCGTCACGTTGCGGTGCATTCTAAAGGCGTCACCCACTGAGTCAACGAACTCCGCGCAAAACACACATCTATTCTAACAACGAGGAAACGCGGGCCAAAACCTCCTCCAAAACCGCTTCGGATACTCTTTCGAGTCGCCGACCATTTCGCGAGTTGATATCGAGCGAACGCGGTTGATCGCATCGGATCACTCCCGTTGTGTTCGCTCCCGTTCCCGCCAGCGGCACGGCGAAACCATGCGTTCGGGCAAATTTTCCGCCGTTGGTAATCGGCAGAATGACCGGCGTGGAGGTCAAGGTATTGAACTTTGCCGAAGTGATGACCAAAACCGGGCGCCGACCCTTTTGCTCATGACCGGAGGCCGGATCGAGCGAGACAAGATATATGTCGCCGCGATCCATCTCAGATCAATTCACGGCCAACTCTCGGTGCATTGAGCCAATCTTCGTCGCGGTCCAGCGGCGCGTTGGGATCGCATTGCGCGAGCAACTCATCAAGCGTGTAGCGCTTCCGGCGCTTCGGCTCGACGACGAGTTTGCCCTTTTTTACCGCCAGAGCGACGACCGATTCTGCGCCAACACCCAATTCGTCCAGCACGGCAGGCGGAACAGCCAACATCACCGAACCACCCACTTTGCGTAGCTTTGCTTCGTGTCCCATGACGGCCTCGAATTATTATATTTGAATATAACTTGAAATCGTGAAGGAGGCAATCACATCCGCTCGGGAACTTCGATGCCCAATAGTGCCAAAACTTTGGTCAGCACGTCCAGAGTCAGCTTGCTCAGGCCGAGGCGCGCGGCGCGCAGGGGCGCGTCCGATTCGGAGAGGATGTGGTGCTCGGCGTAGAAGCGGCTGTAATGCTGCGCCAGGGTGAAGGCGTAGTCGCATAGGATGTTGGGGGCGCGGCGTTCCTCCGCCGATTCCATCGCGTCGGGAAGCGCCAGGAGCTGGAGGAACAGTGTGCGCTCCTCCGGCGAATGGATCGCGGGTTCGCCGAGGGCGAAGCCCTGGTCGGCGGCGCGGCGCAGGATCGATTGGATGCGGACGGCGGCATATTGCAGATAAGGCCCGGTCTTGCCTTCGAATTTCGAGAAGCGCTCGAGATCGAAGACGTAGTCGGTCAGGCGGTAGTTGGAGAGATCGGCGAATTTCAGCGTCGCGATTCCGACCTTCCTGGCGATGTCGGCGCGTTCCTCGGGCGGGTATTCGGCGCCGATGCCCTGCTCTGCCAGCCGCTTTTCGGCTTCCGCCGTGACCATCGCGATCAGGTCGAACAGCTTCATGACGCCGCCGGCGCGGGTTTTGAACGGCTTGCCGTCGATGCCGTTCATAGTGCCGAAGCCGGCATGTTCTAGATGGGCCTTGCCGGCGATGCCGGCTTTTTCGGCGGCGCGGAAGACCTGCTCGAAATGCAGATGCTGGCGCTGGTCGACGACGTAGAGGATCAGATCCGGATCCTGCGAACGGACACGGTCGATGACGGTGGCGAGGTCGGTGGTGCCGTAGAGCACGGCGCCGTCCGACTTGACCAGGATCAGCGGCGGCACTTCCTTCTTGTCGGTGTTGCGCTCGACCGGGATGACCAGCGCGCCTTCGCTCTCGACCGCGATGCCGCGCGCCTTGAGGTCTTCGACCATCGGCACGGTGATGGCGTCGACGCTGGCTTCGCCTTTCCACAGATCGAAATGGACGCCGAGGCTGGCGAATTCGCGGTCGAGACCGACTTTGGAGACGTTGAAGAAGTGCTGCCACAGGGCGCGGTAGCCGGGGCGGCCGGCCTGCAGCTCGGCGGTGGCCTGGCGCGCTTCGGCGAGGCGCGCCTCGTCGGCCTTGCAGGCGGCGGAGGCGGCCGGGAACATCACTTCGAGGTCGTCCATCGTCACCGGCGACTGCTCGGGATAGGGACCGGTGAAGTTCGCGTCGAAATAGACGGGCGCGAGGCCGCGATGCGCGACTTCGGTGAGGAGCTGGCCCATCTGCAGGCCCCAATCGCCCAGATGGATGTCGCTGGTCACCGTCCAGCCATTGGCGCGGAACAGGCGCTGCAAGCTGTCGCCGATCACCGACGAGCGCAGATGGCCGACATGCATGGTCTTGGCGACGTTGGGGCCGCCGAAATCGATCACCACGGCCTTGCCTTCGCCGCTGCGCGGCGCGCCGAGCGTGGCGTCCCCGGCCAGCGCCACGCCGCGCGCGGTCAGCGCCGCGTCGGTGAGGTTCAGATTGATGAAGCCAGGGCCGGCGATCTCGACCTTGGCGAACAGCGGATCGGCTTTGAGCCGGGCGGCGACCTTATCGGCGATGGCGCGCGGATTGGTTTTCGCCGCCTTGGCCGCCGCCAGCGCGCCGTTGCACTGGAATTGCGCGAGGTCGGGACGGTCGGAGCGCGTCACCT
>CAYXMO010000117.1:0-8633 GCA_964465935.1 uncultured Rhizobium sp. | reverse complement strand
GCCTCGTCAGCCGCGTCGTGCCGGCGGCGGAGCTGATGGCTGAAGCGATGAAGGCGGCCATCAAGATCGCCGAGCAGTCGACGCCGATCGCGATGATGACCAAGGAGACGGTCAACCGTGCCTATGAGACGACGCTGGCCGAAGGCGTGCGCTTCGAGCGGCGGCTGTTCCATTCGATGTTCGCCACCGCCGACCAGAAGGAAGGCATGGCGGCGTTCGGCGAGAAGCGGAAGGCGAATTTCACGGACAAGTAGCCGCCCGCGCCCTTATTCAGCTTCGGCCTTCGCCCAAGCCTCGGCGACGGCGAGGAAGGGCGCGGCGTTGGCGTCGGAGCCGACCTCCTTATAGAGCAGGCCGTTCACGAGTTGCTCGATCAGGCCCCATTGCCAGATGGCGTGGGCGTCCACGCCGGTCAGCTTCGCCAGCAAGGCGCAGCGGGCGCGGCCGCGCGCCAGCGGATCGCCGGCGAGAAAGTCGGCCGGCCATTCGCGCAGCGAGATGCTCAGATCGTGCGCCCGTTCGATGAAATTGCCTTCCGGGTCGACGAACTTGTAACCGCCGGTCTTGGGATCCCGCAGCGTGTTCCAGACATGGGCGTCGCCATGGCCGAGCACGCACGTCGCCGGATCGAACGCCGCGCCCCGCGCGCGGGCGAAGCGCAGGCCGACGGTGGCGGTGTGCGCGGAGCAGGCATCGGGAAATTTCGCGGTCACGCGGGCGATGTCGGCGGCCAGCCGCTCCGCTTTCTGCGCCCCGGTCATCAGCGCCAGGCCCTGCGCCGGCATCCGCCAGGCTTGCTTCAGCGTGTCGCAGAGCACGCCGATCTGCGCCTCCATGGTGAGGCCGGCCTCGGCGAGCTGCGGCCCCAGCCGTTCGAGCAGCATGGCGCCGCTCGCCGGGTCATGGCGCAGAAGCCGGACGAAGCCGTTGCCGCCGGCGGCCTGCAGGACGGCGATCTCGCGCTGCGCCTTTTCCACGCCGGGGATCGCGATCTTGAGGACCACCTGCCCGCCATCTGCGGCAGCCGCCGGCGCGGCATAGGCCTCGGTCGCGGTGGGAAAAGCATCGCCCGCCACGATGTCCCAGCGGCGCTCCAAGCCGGCCACGAGCCGCGGCAACGCCGCCAGCCACGACGCACCGGCCTCGCCGCGCGCCGCAAGGTTGCGCAGGACCTTGTCGCCAAGCTCAAACCGGCCGGAGGCCATCGTCTCGAAATCCCTGCCTAAACAGCACTTTGCCTAGCCGCGAACCGCCATTTGACCCTTGCACAGGCTAAGGGTATACGCCCCCTCCGATTTACCGCAGGAAGACCGCAGGAAACCCTATGCCCAATATCGCCTCGTCCAAAAAGCGCGTCCGCACCACCGCCAAGCGCACCGCCATCAACGTCTCGCGCAAGACCCGCGTCCGCGGCTATATCCGCAAGGTCGAAGAAGCGATCGCGTCGGGCGACAAGGCGGCGGCGGCGGCGGCGCTGAAGGCGGCGGAGCCGGAGATCATGCGCGGCGTCTCCAAGGGCGTGCTGCACAAGAATACCGGATCGCGGAAAGTGTCGCGCCTCTCCAAGCGCGTCGCCAAGCTCGGCAAATAAGCCTGAGTCCTTCGCTGGATTCCCTGCTGGGACTTGGGGTTGCGGGTTTTATTGTCCGTGGACTGATATTCCTTGTCCCGGGCCATTGTGCGGCGCAACAAATCCCGCCCCGTCACGTAAGTGTCTGAAATCTGAGACAAACACCGTTCAGGCCGAAAATCCGTATACGTACAAAAGGTTAGCCGTCACAAAAGAGCAGAGATTCATGCTTCGTTCACTTGCGGGCGAATCGGTTTTCGGTGACATTAACCTTCGTTCGGTGGCAAGAGAAAAAACGATGTCGAACACAAGAAACAATAAAACGACAATATTTGGGACATCCATTCGGCTTTCCGGCCCCAACTGTAAGTACAGTAGCCACTGAATCCTTGAAATTACTGCTTGCCTAGACTGGGCGCTTGCCCGGTCCCTCCAGAATTTTGCCGGAATGTCCGCGTCATGGCTTCGAACAATCCCACTTCCGATTATGCCGGCGACCTGGACGTCCAGGCGGCTTGGGACCTGCTCCAGAGCGATCCCAAGGCGACGCTGGTCGACGTGCGCACCCGCGCCGAATGGAATTTCGTCGGCTTGCCGGATTTGAGCCCGCTGGGCCGCGACGTCGCCCTGATCGAGTGGCAGATGTTCCCCACCATGCAGATCAATCCGGACTTCGCCGCCGCCACCGCCGCCGCGGCCGGGCCGGACAAGGACGCGCCGGTGCTGTTCCTGTGCCGCTCGGGCGCGCGCTCGCGCAGCGCCGCGATGGCGCTGACCGAGGCCGGCTATGCCCGCGCCTACAACATTGCCGGCGGATTTGAAGGCGACCTCGACGGCGAACGCCATCGCGGCCGGCGCAATGGCTGGAAGGCCGCGGGCCTTCCTTGGAAACAAACCTAAAACGATCCGGGAGGGGTGCATGCGACGAGGTGGGGCGGTCTGAAAGGCCGCAAGACGACGAACCGGGCGGCAAAGCCCGGATGCAAACAAGGGGTTCCGGCGCAAACGCCGGCTAGAAGCGGGTTTTGGAGTTATGGGACAGATGACAGTGAAGCCGTCGCGGCCGGATTGGCCCACGGCCTGGGCCGCTGCGCGCGAGCGCCTGCGCCGCGAATTGGGCGATGCGGTGTTCGATGCCTGGATCGGGCCGCTGACGCTCGACGGGTTCGAGAAGGACGAGGTGCGCGTCGGCACGACCAAATCGTTCATCCGCAACTGGGTGGCGGAACGCTATGTCACCCGCATCGAGCGCGCCCTGCGCGCCGAAGGCGCCGAGCCGGCGGCTTTGGCCATTGTGCTGACCGTCGCCAAGCCGGTGGTCGGCGGCGGCCTGGTGCGCGAGCCGGCCCGCGCCGAAGCGCCGGTCGCGAGCCTGCATGTCAATGCCTCCGACGACGAGCCGTCGGGCGAGGCGGCCAAGGGCTTGTGGACACGCATGCTGCATCCGCAGCAGACCTTCGAGAGCTTCGTCGCGGGTCCCGCCAACGAGTTCGGCCTCAGCGCCGCCAAATCCTTCGCCGAGGGCCAGCAGAGCGATTTCAGCCTGCTCTACATCCATGGCGGCTTCGGCTACGGCAAGACGCATCTGCTCAACGCCGCGGCGCTGGAATTCCGCAGGCGCGGCAAGCGCTCGCTGTTCTTGCGCTCGGAGGATTTCATGCGCCACTTCCTGGGCGCCCTCTACCGCAAGGACACTTTGGCCTTCAAGGAGGAGCTGCGCACCGCCGAAGTGCTGATCATCGACGATCTGCAGCACATCTGCCGCTCGACCGCGACGGCGTCGGAGTTCCTCTACACCGTCAACGCCTTCGCCGACCTGCGCCGCCGGGTGGTGATCGCCGCCGACCGCGCGCCGGCGGCGCTCGAAGGCCTCGGCGCCGATGTGAAGTCCCGCCTGACGGGCGGCCTGGTGGTGACCCTGGACAAGCCGGAGCGCGAGACGCGGCTGGCGATCCTCAAAGCCCGCGCCGCCGATTTCGCGCGCCACAAGCCGCAGGCCCTGCTGCCCAACGACGTGCTGGAGCACATCGCTGACATGGAGGACGCCAGCCCGCGCGAACTGATCGGCGTCTTCACCAAGCTGGCGACCTACACCGACCTCACCAAGAAGCCGGTGACGCTGGAGACCATCGAGGACGTCGTCGGCTTGCGCAGCGCCCCGGGCGCCAAGACCTCGATCGAGGACATCCAGCGCAAGACGGCGGAGTTCTACAAGCTCGACGTGCGCGACTTCCATTCGCCGCAGCGGGCCCGCCGGGTGGCGCGGCCCAGGCAGGTCGCGATGTACCTGTCGCGCAAGCTGACGACGCGCTCGCTGCCCGAGATCGGACGGCGTTTCGGCGGCCGCGACCACACCACGGTGCTGCACGCCTGCCGCCGCATCGAGGCCTTGTGCGAGGAGGATCCCCTGTTCAAGCAGGAGGTCGATTTCCTCAGCCAAATGCTGGCGCGCCGGGCGTGATTGCGTGAGTTTCATCACGGCGTGACAAACGGCGCTCCCTTTGGGGCGCCGTTTTCACTAGGATCGCTCCGCCGCCCATGAGCGCCCAGCCTCATGAAGCCTTTCGTTCTGCTCGCCGCCCTGGCGGCGCCGCCGCCGCAGCAGCAGACGCTGCCGGCGGCGCCGCAGCAAATCGCGGTCTGCGGCGAGGCGGCCGACCTGATGCGCCAGGGCTATGCCGCCAGCTCCGATCCGATCTTCGCCAAGGCGCTCGCCGCCGCGAAGTCCTGCGTCGATGCCGGTGGCGGTAGCGACGGTCTCATCATCCGCGCCGAGGCGCAGTACGCCCTGCGCCTCACCGACGCCGCCATCGCCGACCTCGGCGAAGCCCTGCGGCTGGCGCCGTTCTCCGGCGTCGCCCGTTTCGACCGCGGGCTGATCTACCTGCAGACGCGCAACTATGCCGGCGCGATCGACGATTTCACCGCCGCCATCGAGGTCAATCCCGACGACACCGATTCACGCTTCGAGCGCGGCTGGGCCTATGAGATGGCGGCGAAATACGCGGCGGCGGTCGCCGATCTGAGCCTGGTGATCGCGAAATATCCGCAGTTCGAGCCCGCCTTCCGGCTGCGCGGTCTCAGCTATGCCAGCCTGGGGCGGTGGGACGAGGCGATCGCCGACGACAGCAAGGCGGTCGAATTGGATTCGGCCGACGACGACGCCTATTTCAATCGCGGCTTGGCGCGCGCCGCGCGCGGCCTGCACAAAGAGGCGGTAGACGATTTCAGCTTGGTGCTGTCGCGCAATCCCTCCGACAGCGGCGCCTTCTACCAGCGCGGCCGCAGCCACCAGGCGCTGGGCGAGACCGACGACGCCATCGCCGATTTCGGCCGCAGCCTGGCGATCGAGCCCGACGCCGCCGCCTACAACGACCGCGGGGTGGCGCGCGAGAAGAAGGGCGACCCGGCGGGCGCGCTCGCCGACGACGCGGCGGCGCTGGCGCTCGATCCCGCCGATGCGACGGCGCTGCAGAACCACGCCGAACTGGCGCTGCAGCAGGAGAACTTCGCGCTAGCGCTGGCCGATGGCGAGCGTCTGGCCGCGGCAGACCCCAAGAACCCGGTGGCGCTGTATGTCCGCGGCAGCGCGCGGATGCGGCTGCAGGACTGCGCCGGCGCGATCGAGGATTTCACGGCGCTGATCGTGCTCTCCCCGACCTTCACCGAAGCCTATTACGACCGCGGCCTGTGCTATCAGGAACGGCGCGACTTCGACGACGCGATCGCCGATTTCTCCAAGGCGGCAACGCTGTCGCCCGACGACGGCCGCATCGTGTTCGCGCGCGGCAAGGTGCGCGACGCCAAAGGCGACTACGACCTGGCGCTGGCCGACGCCAACAAGGCGGTCGAACTGATGCCCGGCGAGGGCTGGTATTGGGCCGAGCGCGCGGCGCTGAAGGAGAAGCTGGGCGACGCGGCGGGGGCGGCGTCCGACTACGACCGCGCGATCGCGGCCTACACCGGCGCGGTGGCGGCGCGGCCCAATGACGGTGGCCTGCTCAACGGCGCCTGCTGGGTCCGCGGCGTCGCCAACAAGGAATTGAGCGTCGCGCTGAAGCAGTGCCGCCATTCGCTGGCGGTGCGGCCCAAATCGGCGCAGACGCTCGACAGCCTCGGTTTCGTGCAGTTCCGCCTCAGCGATTTCGCGGGCGCATTGGCGAGTTTCGACGCGGCGCTCAGCCTGCAGCCCAAGCTTGCCGGATCGCTGTTCATGCGCGGAATCGTGAAACTGCGGCTCGGCCGGGCGGCCGACGGCGAGGCCGATCTTGCCGCAGCGCAGGCCCTGGACCCGAAGGTTTCCGACACCTATCAGCGCTATGGCGTGAGCCGCTGAGAGGGCCCCAAGGACGCATTATTTTCTGTCCTTCGGGGGGGTATTTGCTATACTGGGAAACCTGAGTCTCGGCCGCCTAGAAACTCAAGGAAATCAGCCGGTTACCAGCCAGCTCGGGATGACTGGACCGCGAGTTTTCAGACGGCCCAAACCACGCTTGCGAGAACGATGAAAATCAACGTCGAACGGGGCGCCTTCCTGAAGGCGCTGAGCCACGTCCAGAGTGTCGTCGAGCGCCGTAACACGATCCCGATCCTGTCCAACGTCCTGATCGAAGCGGGCAAGGGCACGTTGAAGCTGACCGCGACCGACCTCGACATCGAGATCGTCGAATCCATTCCCGCCGACGTGCTGCGCAACGGCTCGGCGACGGCGCCGGCGCACATGCTCTACGACATCGTGCGCAAGCTGCCCGACGGCGCCCAAGTCCAGGCGGAGCTTCTGACCAGCGAAGGCGGGCGCCTGGCGGTGTCCGCCGGCTCGATCCGTTTCGAACTGGCGTGCCTGCCCAAGGAAGATTTCCCCCGGATGGCGGCGGGCGCCCTGCCCCACCGCTTCCGCCTGTCGGCAGACGACCTTGTCCGGCTGATCAACAAGACGGCGTTCGCCATGGCGACCGACGAGACGCGGTTCTACCTGATGGGCATCCACCTCCACGCCACCCAGGACGGCAAGACCAAGGTTCTGCGCGCCGCGGCGACCGACGGCCACAGATTGGCGCGTTTCGAGCTCGACCTGCCCGAAGGCGCGGACGACATGCCCGGCATCATCGTTCCGCGCAAGACGGTGACGGAACTGCGCCGCCTGCTCGACGATGCCGAGGGCGCGGTCGAGATTTCGCTGTCGGACACCAAGGTCCAGTTCACCTTGAACGGCGTGGATCTGACCTCCAAGCTGATCGACGGGACCTATCCGGACTATCAACGGATCATTCCGAGCGGCAATGACAAGGCGCTGGCGCTCGAAGCCAAAGAGTTCGCTCATTCCGTGGATCGCGTTTCGACGATCTCTGCCGACAAGACGCGGGCGGTGAAGCTGGCGGTCGCCAAGGACAAGGTGACGCTCACCGCGGTCAATCCGGAAAGCGGCACGGCGACCGAGGAACTGAGCGCGACCTACAGCTCGCCGGCGATGGAAATCGGCTTCAACGCCAAATATCTGCTCGACATCACCAGCCAGATCGACGGCAAGGAAATCCGTTTCCTGCTTTCGGATGCCGGTTCCCCCACCATCATCGAGGACGGCGACGACCCCCGCTGGCTCTACGTCCTCATGCCGATGCGGGTCTAGCTTTGACATCCCAAACATCCTTCGGGGCGCCTGAAGCAGGCGCACCTCAGGATGACGGACTCGTCCGTCGTCACCCTGAGGTGCGAGCAGCCGGCAGCGACAGCGTATCGGTAGCCCCGAAGAGTGTCTTGGCCGTGACCCGGCTGACGCTGCGCAATTTCCGCTCCTATGCGCAGACCGAGCTCTTGACCAGCGGCGCGCCGGTGGTGCTGGCGGGCCCGAACGGCGCCGGCAAGACAAACCTTCTGGACGCGATCTCGCTGCTGTCGCCGGGGCGTGGGCTGCGCGGCGCCAAGCTGGGCGAGCACGTCCGGCGTGGACCTTCGGCGCCCAGCGACGCGCTATGGGCGGTGGCGGCACAGGTGACGCGCCAGGGCGAGACCTATGAGGTCGGCACCGGATTGACGCTCGGCCCCAATGGCGGCGAGCGGCGCGCGGTGCGCCTCAACGGCGCTCCGGCGCAGACCTCCGCCGAACTCGGCGAACTGGTGCAGATGCTGTGGCTGACGCCGGCGATGGACCGCCTCTTCATCGAAGGCGCCAGCGGACGGCGCAAATTCCTCGACCGGCTGGTGCTCGGCTTCGACGCCAGCCATGCGCGGGTGACGACGCGTTACGAGACGGCGATGCGCGAACGGGCGCGGCTCCTGAAATTCGGCCCCCGCGATCCGGCCTGGCTGGACGGGCTGGAAGCCGAGATGGCCGAAGCCGGCATCGCGATGGCGGCGGCACGGGCGCAGACGGTGGAGCGTTTGAACCGGGCGCTGGCAGCGCGCGGCGAGGCAGGAGCTTTCCCGGCGGCTCAGCTGGCCCTCGACGGCGAAACCGACGCGCTGCTGGCGGAGCTTGGTGAAGGCGCTGCCGAGGCGCTGCGCGAGAAGCTGGCGCGGGCGCGCATCCGCGACGCCGAAGCCGGGCGCACCACCGCCGGGCCGCACCTGACCGATCTTGCCGTGCGCCACACGCACAAGCGCGCCGACGCGCGCGAATGCTCGACCGGCGAGCAGAAGGCGCTGCTGATCTCGATCGTGCTGGCCGACGCCTGGGAGCTGGCGACGGCGCGCGGCGGCCATGCGCCGCTGCTGCTGCTGGACGAGATCGCGGCGCATCTGGACTCGCTGCGGCGTGCGGCGCTGTTCGAGGAAATCCTGAGCCTGGGCGCCCAGGCCTGGATGACGGGAACCGATCTTTCGCTGTTCGAGGGCTTGAGCGGGCGCGCCGATATCCTTCATGTCAACGACGGCCAGTTCGCCCGTCAGGAGTAGTTCGTGTCCGAGCCGGTCAAAAAAGTCGAAGAAGAATACGGCGCCGACAGCATCAAGGTGCTCAAAGGCCTCGACGCGGTGCGCAAGCGGCCGGGCATGTATATCGGCGACACCGACGACGGCTCGGGCCTGCATCACATGGTCTACGAAGTCGTCGACAACGCGATCGACG
>CAYXMO010000116.1:2733-8644 GCA_964465935.1 uncultured Rhizobium sp. | reverse complement strand
CCGGCGGGGGCGACCCCAGGGATAGCGCCACAGAAATGACACCGCGAACCTCCCGAAGCCTTGGCGTAGGGAGGCCGCAAGGTTGAAATGGTGCGGTAAGAGCGCACCGCGTCCTCGGCAACGAGGGCGGCAGGGCAAGCCCCACCGGGAGCAAGACCAAATAGGGACGGCACGTAATCCGTTTCCGGATAGCCGTCCGGGTAGGTCGCGCGAGGTGTGCAGCGATGCACATCCCAGAGGAATGGCCGTCCATCCCGCGCAAGCGGAGGGACAGAACCCGGCTTACAGGCCATCTGACGTCCCAGTTCTAAAAGGACAATAAGATCACCCTCTCCCCCTCCGGGGGAGAGGGATGGGGTGAGGGGGTAGTGCAAGCACGATTCAAAATTCCAATCCGTTCGTGGTAGCGTGCTCACGTCGCGTAGGGACACAAATTGATGTACCAATTTCCAATTCGGGATCGCAGGCTTCGGCTAGCTTCGATCGTCTCGGTGAGACGACCAGGCTTTCTCCATGAAGCTCTCGTGTCGGGATTCACATACTACGGCGAAGCCATTGTCTCATCGATCTCGAGTTCCGAAGGGTCCTATGAGGAATTGCTAGCCGACATGTTGGCCGGACAGCCGCTGGAGGACATCAGAAATCCTGATGTCTTGCCCGACTGGTTGGTTTTGCAACGCGCAGCCGAGGTCGCTTGCAGGCCCTACAATTGGGTTTCCTGGAATTGTCAGCACTTTGTTCGTTACGCCCATGGGCTCAAGGTTCGTAGTCCGGGCGTCGAAACAATCGGATTGCTTGCACTAGGAGCGGCGGCTATTGCTGTCGTTGCTAGCGCCAAGTAACGCCGTCAAATTCGCGACAGCGTCCAGCACGAAAATCCGCCAGCGCTTCGTCGGCAAGCTTGTCCAGCTTCCCGTTCCTCGCATCTTCTTCGATCTGCCGATCCCAGGCATCGGCGTCGGCCTCCGCCATCGAGTCCAAGAGCATGCGGATACGCGAGCGTTCGACCGGCGTCATCGCCGTGATGGCCTCGCAAATGTCTTCGAGCTTCATGCGTAGAGGATAGCATCTCCGAGAGCGCATGTCAGACTTGTGCAGCCGTCTCCAGTGCATCCGGCATGATGCCTGCTACCCTAGTTTTGCCACCGTCGCCGCATCCTCCACGCCGCCGTAGAACGCATCGAGCGCCTCACGAAACACCCGTTCCTCCGGCGCCGCATGCGCGAACAGCGTCAGCGACGAGCGGAACTTCAGATCGTCCGGCGTCCCGAAGATCGCATGCGCGTCGCGCTCCGGCGCCGCCAGCACCAGCGCCACGCACGCGCGCAGGCGCGGCCCCAGCACCGGATGCGCCAGATAGGCCCGCGCTTCCGCCAGCGAAGAAATCGCATAGCGCTGCGCCATCGCGCTGAAGCCGAGCCCGGCCACTTGCGGAAACACGAACCACATCCAATGCGTCCGCTTTCGCCCGGCCCGCAGCTCCGCCGCCACCCGCGCATAGACCGGCTCCTGCGCGGCGACGAAGCGTTCGAGATCGAAGTTGGCGGGCATGCGGGTGAACCGTACCCCTGATCTTCGCACGCGAACACTCTGGACAGGGAAATCTCACGCGGAGCCGCGGAGAAGTCCTCCGCGCCTCCGCGTCTCCGCGTGACCGATACCCTTTACGTCGCCTCGAAATACGTCCCGCGGTCCAGGATCGCCTGGTCGACATTGCCGAAGCGGCACGGCAGCCCGTCGCTGTTGACGATGTCCGGCCCGGCCTGGAGCTGATAGTGCACATGCGGCGCGTTGGTGTCGCCGGAATGGCCGAGCTTGCCGAGCACCTGGCCTTGCGCCACCGCGTCGCCGACCTTCGCCATCAGCGATCCGGCCTGGAAATGCGCGATCATGCTGAACTCGCCATTGCCGTGATCTATCACCACATGATTGCCGGGATCGCCGCCGCCGAGCTTCTTGTATTGCGGCGCGAAGAAATCGGGATTGCTTTCGTCGCCGACCGGCTGGTCGGGCCGGTCGGCCGTCGCGCGCACGATGGTGCCCGCCGCCGGCGCGATCAGGGTGCGGCCGAAGCCGGGATAGTCCGTGTTCTTCTTGCCGTCGCCCGGCGCCTCCACCGACCAGGCATCGTCGAGCCCCATCGCGTCGAGCGCGAAGGCGCCGCTGCGGTTGCGGTGTCCGCCATTGCTGGCGCCGCCCTGCAGCACGATGGCCTTGCCGCGGAACGGAAAGATCAGCGCGGTCTTCTGCTGATAGGTCTCGATCGGAACGACACGCGTGCTGCTATGCCGCCGGCCCGCCGCATCCGCCGCGTCCACCGCGATGCGCATGCCGTCGACGCCGAGCCCGACCGGTTCGGTGTGGCGCAGGCGTATGAGGAACGGCCAGAACACAGGCACCGGCGGCGCGCTGCCGTCGGCCAGGGTCGGCGGCAATCCCGAGCGATAGGTCAGCGGCGCCAAGCCGGCCGCCGGATAGGCCGCGGTCCGCACCACCTGCGCGCCTTTGAGCAATTCGATCCGCATCGCCGCCGGCGTCAGCGGCGCGGCGCTGGCCGTCTGCACGGCGAGCGAGAATATCCAGCTCTCGGTATTCTCATGGCTGCGGTCGGCGGTCTTGAACACGCGCGTCGGCCGCGGCACCAGCGCGAACACCGCGCCGCCGCCTAGCGTAGCGTGCGCGCCCAGCGGCATCGCCGCCGCCACGCCTGCCGCCGCCGTCGCCGCCATCATCCCGCGCCGCGAAACCGTCATGCCCGCCTCCGTTGTTTGCGACGAGAGGCGGGCAGGGGTGCGATTGGATGCAAATCGCTTCGGATTGCATCTGTATCCACACCGGTTTTCGCAAACCGCCGCGGACTCTGCGGCTTTTTCGGCGAACAGGTGTGGATACGAAATACTTCCTACACAGCCTTGCATTGAATCAATTAATTCCTATCTCCCTGGGTTGTCCCTGGGAGAAACCTGAAAAATGTCCGATGAAACCGACTTCGAAAAACTCGAACGTGACCCTGAGCGTCCGGCCTTGGCGCGCACGCCCCGGCGTGGGCGCCACGCCATTCTTCCGGGCGCCGGCCTGCCGCCGCCCAACTTCGTCGCGCCGCTCGCGCAACAGCCGTCGCTTCGCGGCCCTTCGCCCGACATCGATGTTCCCGGACGTCTCTCCGAGACCGATCCGCATCGCATCGTGCGGCCCGCGGCCATGCCGTCCGACACCGAGACGCTGCTCAACGATCTGATCGGCGAATGCGGTTTTCTCATGCGCGAGGTCGCGTTCCGCTGCATCATCCAGACGACCGATGCCGACCAGCGCATACGCTTCATGAACAGCGCGATGGGCCTTGCCGAGACCGGCGCCAAGGTGGCGGAGACCGTCGGCCGGCTGCGTGGCGTCCTTCCCGCCAGCGAGACGCGCCAGCGCCTGATCGTCGAGCATGTGCAGACGGCAAGGGGGGAGGGGGCTTAGCCCGAATCCTCAAAACAATGATCAAGATGTTGCGGCCTGAGGATGTCTGGCAGCCAAAGGTGGGAGCCCCATACGGCAACCGCAACGCGCGCAAGCATGGCCGCTTCGATGCTGAGGCGCGGCGCCTGCGCCGCTGCATCGCTGCCTGCCGCCGTACCGCGAAAGCCCTGATTTCACGGGCCGAAAACGAAATCGCCGAACGCCGGCGCGGTGCTTACCAATATCCCGCCATCAATTCGCGCGCCCAGTCCGGCTCGCGCACCGCGCCGCGCGGCAAAAATCCGGTCATCACCGGCTTGACGTCCAGCACCGGCGTGCCGGCGATGGCATCGAGCCCGCGCACGTTCAGCGTCAGCCCGTCGGCGCAGAGCAGCTTGCACACCGTCACGCCGATGCGGTTCGGCCGCCCCTTGCCGCGCTGCGCGAAAATCCCGACCAGCGGCCAGTCTTTGCGCCCGCGCGGATGGCGTGCACCGCTGTCGATCTCCTCGTCCGGCACCTGGTCGAAATGGAATACGACTTCGATATGCGAGAAGTCGCCAAGGCTCGCCGTCGCGTCCGGCTTGAACTGCGCCGCGTCGAGTTCGATGACCGCTTCGACGCTGTCCCAATCGTCGTCGATCGCTTCGCTGCGCCCGCCGCGCACCTGGCCGATGGGTTTGAGGAGAATGGTTTGGCTCATTTCGAAATCGCGTCCTCGCTTTGCGCGCGCCTTCTGCACCCGCGCCCCGCCGCGCGCCAATGGTCTTTCGTCATGGCCAGGCTCGTCGCCGCGCATGCCGCACAACCACGCCGCGCGGGAGGGGAGTCCTATCGCCTGCGATAGGACGAAAATCCACGCGCGGACGTTAAGCCTTTGTTTACCTCGGTAACTGCAATCTTTACGCGTTCCGGTCTTGTTCCGCAGATTCAACGGGTAGACGAGTCGATTCTAGGGGTAGATACGTAAGACCCTCAATTTGCTGAGCTTTTTGGTTGACCGGCAGCTCTGGCCCATGCTATCCCAGACTGTCCCAGGGGATGTGATCTAAGGCCATGCCGGCCTCGCGCCCAAAGCCCCCTCCGGACACTGGGGGATGCCCGCAAAATGACCAGCCTGCCGTTCATGTCGACGGTGATGGGGTCGCTCGATAGCAAAGGGCGCGTGTGCATCCCCGCGACCTTCCGGCAGGTCTTGGCGGCGCAGGGCACCGCCGGGGTCTACGTCTATCCCTCGTTCTTCGAAAACGCGCTCGAAGGTTTCGGCCAGGTCGCGGTCGACGGCCTCAACGCGCGCCTCGCCGCGCTCGATCCGTTTCTCTCGCCGGCGCATGACGACACCGCCCGCGCCATCGTCGCGCGCACGCAATTGCTGCCGACCGACGACGGCGGCCGCGTCCGTCTGCCCGACGCGATGATCGCGCATGCCGGTTTGAAGGACCGCGTCGCCTTCGTCGGCCTGTCGCAGAAATTCCAGATCTGGGATGCCGACGCTTTCGCGGAAGCCGAAGCGCAGAGCATCGCCCGCCTCAAAGCCCAGCGCGACAAGCTCATCGGCGGTGGCGCATGAGCGGTCATGTTCCCGTGATGCTTGCCGAGGTGATGAAGATGCTCGGTCCGAAGGACGGCGAGCACTATGTCGACGGCACGTTCGGCGGCGGCGGCTACACCCGCGCCATCCTCGAAGCCGCCGATTGCCGCGTGCTGGGCATCGACCGCGATCCCGACGCCATCGCGCGCGGCCAGGAGTTGGTGAAGCACTTCGGCGGCCGCCTCACGCTGGTGCAAGGCGAGTTCTCGCGCCTCGAAGACTATCTCGATGGCGCCAAGACCGACGGCCTGGTGCTCGATCTCGGCGTCTCGTCCTTCCAGTTCGACGAGCCGGCGCGCGGCTTCTCGTTCCAGGGCGACGGTCCGCTCGACATGCGCATGAGCCGCGCCGGCCTGAGCGCCGCCGACTTCGTCAACAGCGCCGACGAGAAGACGCTGTCCGACGTGATCTTCCGCCTCGGCGAAGAGCGCAACGCCCGCCGTATCGCCCGCGCCATCGTCGCCAAGCGTCCTATCGCGCGCACCGCCGCGCTCGCCGAGATCGTCAAGGAGGCGCAAGGTCCCGCCGCCGCGCGCTTCCCCATCCATCCCGCGACCCGCACCTTCCAGGCTCTGCGCCTGCATGTGAACGACGAGCTCGGCGAGCTCGAACGCGGCCTCGATGCCGCGACGCAGGCGCTTAGCGCCGGCGGCCGTCTCGTCGTCGTCGCCTTCCACAGCCTGGAAGACCGCATCGTCAAGCAGTTCTTCACCGCGCGCAGCGATGCCGCGCCCAACGCCTCGCGTCACGCCCCCGCCACGCGCCGTGCCGCGCCGGCCGCGTTCCGTCTTCTCGCCAAGGGCGCGCTGCAGCCCGGCGATGCCGAAGTTCACGCCAATCCCCGCGCCCGGTCCGCCCGGCTGCGCGCGGGCGTCC
>CAYXMO010000116.1:0-2633 GCA_964465935.1 uncultured Rhizobium sp. | reverse complement strand
GCCGAAGTTCACGCCAATCCCCGCGCCCGGTCCGCCCGGCTGCGCGCGGGCGTCCGTCTCGCGGCCTAGGAGTTCACGATGGTTCGAGTGCTCAACACCCTCTGCGTCGCCCTGATGGGGCTCTCCATCCTGGCGCTCTACCACGTGTCGGAGAAGACGCGGGTCGCCGGCGTCGAGCTGCGCCACGTCCAGGCCGACATCGCACGCGAGCACGCCGCGATGAGTGTCCTGGAGACCGAATGGGAACGCGTCGCCGGGCCCGAGCGCATCCAGGCGCTGGCGCAGAACCATCTGGGCCTCACCGCCGCGCCGGCGGTGCAGCTCTCCTCCTTCGAAGCGCTGCCGCGCCGCGGCGAAGGCGAGCTCAGCGACACTCCGATCCGCCAGGCCAACGTCCAGGCGCCGGCGCCGCAGGCCACCCAACCCGGACTCTAAACGCCACATGACACAGGGCCCGACGATCTATCAGCGGCGCATCGTGATCGGGGCGGCGCTGTGCGCCGCGGCCTTCGCGCTGGTCGGCATCCGGCTGATCGACGTCACCCTGTTCAAGCCGCAGCTCGGCGGCACCGCGCTGGGCGACGCCGCCGTGGCGCCGCGCGCCGACCTCGTCGACCGCAACGGCGAGCTGCTCGCCCGCGACCTGCCGGTGATGGACCTCTACGCCCGCCCGCACGCCTTCGACGACAAGGACGAAGCGGCCCGCGGCCTCGCCGCCGCCACCGGCGCCGACTACCATCGCCTCAAGAGCGCCTTCGACAATACCAAGTCGCCCTACGTCCTCATCGCGCGCCAGCTGACGCCGGACGTGCAGGACAAGGTGATGCGGCTCGGCCTCGCTGGCCTCGAGTTCGAGCCCAACACCAAGCGCTACTATCCGCAGGGCCGCGCCACCGCCCAGCTGCTCGGCGTCACCGATCCCGACGGCGAAGGCCAGTCCGGACTCGAAGGCGGCCTCGACACGCAGCTGCGCACCGCCACCGATCAGCCGGTCCACACCTCCATCGACATGCGCGTGCAATACATCCTCGCCGACGAGGTCGAAGCCGCGCGCAACGCCTTCAAGGCGATCAAGGCCGGCGGCATCGTGATGGACGTCAACACCGGCGAAGTCATCGGCATGGTCTCGGTGCCGAACTTCGATCCCAATTACCGCCACTTCACCGCCGGCGACTCCGACAAGAACATCATGGCCGGCGATCGCTACGAGCTGGGCTCGGTGTTCAAGGTCCTCTCCTTCGCGCTGGCGATCGAGGACCACACGACGCGGATGGACGAGGTCTTCCCCATCGGCAACGGTTACCGCATCGGCAAATACACCATCCACGAAGCCGAGCGCATGCCGGCGACCTACACGGCGCGCGAGATCCTCGCCCATTCCTCCAACATCGGCACGGCGCAGATCGCGCTGCGCTCCGGCGCCGCGCGCCAGCGCGCATATCTGGACAGCCTGGGCCTGCTCGGCATCCTGCGCACCGAACTCCCCGAGCGCGCCCGCCCGCTCTATCCGCGCAGCAATTGGGGCACCATCGAGACCGCGACCATCGGCTTCGGCCACGGCATCTCGGTCGCGCCGCTATCCTACGTCGCCGCCGCCGCCATCGTGGTAAACGGCGGCCGCCGCGTCGCGCCCACCTTCCTGCGCCATCCTGAGGACGGCCGCGGCGCGCAGGTCTTGAAGCCCGAAACCAGCGTCCAGATGCGCGATCTGCTGCGCTACGTCGTCACCAACGGCACAGGGCGCAAGGCCGATATTCCGGGCTATGAGGTCGGCGGCAAGACCGGTTCCGCCGAAAAGCCGCGCGAAGACGGCCGCGGCTACCAATCCCATGTTCTCGTCACGTCTTTCCTCGCCGCCTTCCCGATCTCGAACCCGCGCTATATCGTGTTCGTGCTGCTGGACACGCCGCACGGCAACAAGGAGACCGGCGGTCTGGCGCTGGCGGGTTACACGGCGGCGCCGCTCGCGGGCCGCGTGATTTCGCGCATTGCGCCGATCCTGGGTGTGCCGCAGAAGCCGGTCGCGCTGGCGGCGCGTGAGACCCCATAATGGCAACACAATCGCAAGGCACGATCGCGTCGGGTAAGGTGGGCAACAATGCCATGCCGGCGTATACGGGGCTTGCGAGCGACAGCCGCGAGGTCAAGCCCGGCTATCTCTTCGCGGCCCTGCCGGGAACGAAAGCCAATGGTGCGCAATTCGTGAAGGACGCGGTGGCGCGCGGCGCCGTCGCGGTGCTCGGCCGCCCCGACGTCGCGCCGGTGGCGCAGGCGCTGGGAGTCGCCTTCATCGCCGACGAGAATCCCCGCCTCGGCCTCGCGCGCCAGGCGGCGCGCTTCTTCGGCGCTCAGCCCAAGACGGTCGCCGCCGTCACCGGCACCAAGGGCAAATCCTCCATCGTCGCGTTCGTGCGCGAGATCTGGACCGCGCTCGGACTTCCCGCCGCCAGCCTCGGCACCGTCGGCGTCGTGACGCCGAAGGGCGAGATCGCGCTCCAGCACACCACGCCCGATCCGATCGAAGTGCATCGCCTGCTGGCGCAGCTGAAGAAAGACGGCATCGACCATCTCGCGCTCGAAGCGTCCAGCCACGGCCTCGACCAATTCCGTCTCGACGGCGTCGAGATCGCGGC
>CAYXMO010000115.1:0-8658 GCA_964465935.1 uncultured Rhizobium sp. | reverse complement strand
CGGCAGCAATTTCCGCCGCGCCCGCTTCGGCTTCAGCGGCACCGCGTTCAAGGACTGGTCCTACGAGTTCATCTACGATTTCGGCGGCTCGGGCACCGAGACCGCCGGCATCAGCAGCGCCTTCATCCAGTATGACGGCCTCGGCCCCGTACATGTGCGCATCGGCGCCTATGCCCCGCCCGGCAGTTTCGAGGATTCGACGTCCGCCTCCGAGCTGCTGTTCCTCGAACGCGCCCAGCCCACCGATCTGGCACGCAGCATCGCCGGCGCCGACGGCCGCGACGCCGCCACTGTGTTCGCCTATGACGACGATTACTTCGCCGCCGTCTCCTACACCGCCGGCCTGATCAACGACGCCGCCGTGTTCGACGAGCAGCAGGCGGTGACCGGCCGCTTCGCCTGGCGCCCGCTGCACACCCAGGACGCCAATTTCGCGCTCGGCGCCGACGCCAGCTACGTCTTCAAGGTCGCCGATACCGCCGCCGGTCCCGGCTCGCCGACCGCGTTCCGCCTGCGCGAGCGCCCCGAGCTCAATGTCGACAGCACCGGCACCCGGCTGATCGACACCAACACCATCGACGCCAAGGATGCGCTGGAGTGGGGCGTCGAAGCTGCCGGCAATTGGAAGAGCCTGTACGCCCAGGGCGGCTATTTCGGCTTCAACGTCTCGCGCCGCACCGGCGTGCTGCCCGATCCCGATTTCGCCGGCTGGTATCTGCAGGCGAGCTGGGTGCTGACCGCCGAAGCCAAGCCGTGGCGGCCCGAGCGCGGCGCCTATTCCATCCCCAAACCGGCCGATCCGTTCTCGTTCGGCACGCCCGGCATCGGCGCCTGGGAAATCGCGGTGCGCTACAGCGATCTCGATCTCGACTACGCCGCGGGTCTGCCGGGCACGGTGAAGACCGCGGCCGGCATCCGCGGCGGCGACCAGAAGATCTGGACCGCCGGCCTCAACTGGTATCCGAACCCCGCGATCCGCTTCGTCCTCGACTACCAGCACGCCGACGTCGACCGGCTGAACAATGCCGGCGCCAGCATCGGCGCCAAGCTCGACGCGGTTTCGTTGCGTGCCCAATTGTCGCTTTGAGCGTTCTCTTAGTTGGTGGAAGGAGCCATTTCTAAAATGACCCGCCTTATCAGCGCCTTAGCCGCGGCTGCCTGGTTTGTGAGCAGCGCTGCCCAGGCCGCCGACATCACCTTGTTGAACGCCAGCTACGACCCGACGCGCGAGTTGTACAAGGCGATCAACGCCGCCTTCGCCGCCGATTGGAAGGCCAAGCACGGCGACACGGTCACCATCAACCAGTCCCATAACGGTTCAGGCGCCCAGTCGCGCGCCGTGATCGACGGTCTCGATGCCGACGTCGTGACCCTGGCGCTGGCGCCCGACATCGACGCCATCGCCGCCAAGGGCCTGATCGCCAAGAACTGGCAGACGCGCCTGCCGCAAGGCGCGACGCCTTACAACTCGACCATCGTGTTCCTGGTGCGCAAGGGCAATCCCTGGAAGATCAAGGACTGGCCCGACCTGATCAAACCCGGCATCGCCGTCGTCACGCCGAACCCAAAGACCTCCGGCGGCGCGCGCTGGGCGTTCCTCGCGGCCTGGGCTTATGCGCTGAAAGCGCCGGGCGGCAATGCCGACAAGGCCAAGGCCTTCGCCGCCGCACTTTATAAGCACGTCCCGGTGCTCGACACCGGCGCGCGCGGCGCGACCACGACCTTCGCCCAGCGCGGCATCGGCGACGTGCTGCTGTCGTGGGAGAACGAGGCGCATCTGGCGCTCGCCGAACAAGGCGGCGACCAGTTCCAGATCGTCTATCCGCCGGTCTCGATCCTGGCCGAGCCGCCGGTCGCGGTCGTCGACCGCAATGTCGACCGCCACAAGACGCGCGAGATCGCAACCGCCTATCTCAACTTCCTCTACTCGAAGCCGGCGCAGGAGATCGAAGCGAAGAACTTCTACCGCCCGCGCGACGCCGGCGTGCTCGCGGCGCATGCCGCAGACTTCCCCAGGATCACGCTCTACGATTTCGCGAGCATCTTCGGCGACTGGACCAAGGCGCAGGCCACCTATTTCGGCAATGGCGGCGTCTTCGACCAGATCTACAAGCCGGGCCAATAGCGATGGCGAGTCTCACCGCGACGCTCCCCACGATTAGGCGATGGCGCAATCCGAGCGCGCTGCCCGGCTTCGGGCTGTCGCTCGGGTTCACGCTGTTCTATCTCTCGGCCATCGTGCTGGTGCCGCTGGCGGCGCTGGTGATCCGGCCCTGGGAGCTGGGCTGGAGCGGCTTCTGGAATATCCTGAGCGACGCGCGTGTCCTGCATGCGCTGGCGCTGTCGTTCGGCGGCGCTGCCGTCGCCGCCGCGATCAACACGGTGTTCGGGCTGATCGTCGCCTGGGTGCTGGTGCGCTACCGCTTCCCCGGCAAGCGTATCGTCGATGCGCTGGTCGACCTGCCCTTCGCACTCCCCACCGCCGTCGCCGGCATCGCGCTCTCGGCGCTTTACGCGCGCAACGGCTGGCTCGGGGCGCCGCTGGAAGCGAGCGGCATCCACGTCGCCTACACTCCGTTCGGCGTCGTGCTGGCGCTGACCTTCATCGGCCTGCCTTTCGTCGTGCGCACGCTGCAGCCGGTGCTCAGCGACATCGGTGCCGAGTCCGAGGAAGCCGCCGCCACGCTCGGCGCCACGCGCCTGCAGACCCTGCGCCGCGTCGTCGTGCCGATGCTTTTCCCGGCGCTGCTCACCGGCACCGCCATGGCCTTCGCGCGCGGCGTCGGCGAATACGGCTCGGTGATCTTCATCGCCGGCAACCTGCCCGGCATTTCGGAGATCGCGCCGCTCCTCATCGTCATCAAGCTGAACGAGAACGACTATGCCGGCGCCTCCGCCATCGGCGTGATCATGCTGGCGGCGTCCTTCCTGCTGCTGCTGGCGCTCAATCTCCTGCAAGGCTGGGCGGCCTCACGGCGATGAACCCGATCTTCAAACCGCGCAAACCAACCCAGGACCACGCCGTTATGCGCTGGACGCTGACGCTGGCCGCGCTCGGCTTCATCGGCCTGTTCCTCGTCCTGCCGCTGCTCACCGTCTTCGCCGAAGCGCTCGGCGGCGGCCTTAGGTCCGCCTGGACCGCAATCCAGGACCCCGAAGCGCTCGCCGCGGTGCGTCTCACCCTGATCGCCGCCGCCATCTCGGTGCCGCTCAACGCGGTGTTCGGCATCGCCGCCGCCTGGGCGGTCGCCAAGTTCGATTTCTGGGGCAAGGGCTTCCTCGTGACCCTGATCGACCTGCCCTTCTCGGTCTCGCCGGTGGTCTCGGGCCTGATCTACGTCCTGGTGTTCGGCCTGCAGGGCTGGTTCGGCGAGAGCCTGCAGAATGCCGACATCAAGATCATCTTCGCCCTGCCCGGCATCGTGCTGGCGACGATCTTCGTCACTTTCCCGTTCGTGGCGCGCGAACTCATCCCGCTGATGACCGACCAGGGCCGCGACGAGGAGGAAGCCGCGGTCTCGCTCGGCGCCTCGGGCTTCGCGACGTTCATGCGCGTGACGCTGCCCAACATCAAATGGGGCCTGCTTTACGGCATCCTTCTGTGCAACGCGCGCGCCATGGGCGAGTTCGGCGCCGTGTCGGTCGTCTCCGGCCACATCCGCGGCCTCACCAACACCATGCCGCTGCATATCGAGGCGCTGTACAACGACTATCAGTATTCCTCGGCCTTCGCCGTCGCGACGCTACTGGCGTTGCTGGCGCTGGTGACCCTGGTCCTCAAATCCTTCCTGGAATGGCGCTACGCGGACGAAATCTCCGCCGCGCATCACCGCTGACGGAGCCCGCATGTCGCTCGTGATCGAAAAAGTCCAGAAGCGCTTCGGCGATTTCGAAGCCTTGAAAGGCGTCAGCCTGACCGCGCCCGACGGCGCGTTCCTGGCGCTGCTCGGCCCGTCGGGCTCGGGAAAGACGACGCTGCTGCGCATCCTGGGCGGGCTCGAACATGCCGATCTCGGCCATGTCGGTTTCGCCGGGCTCGACTGGCTGACGCTGCCGGCGCGCGAGCGCCGCGCCGGCTTCGTGTTCCAGCACTACGCGCTGTTCAAGCACATGACGGTCGCCAAGAACATCGCCTTCGGCCTCGAAGTGCGTCCGGCCAAGAGCCGCCCGCCGCGCGCCGAGATCACGCGCCGCGTCGAGGAGCTTCTGTCGCTGGTCCAGCTCGAAGGTCTCGGCAGCCGTTACCCGAGCCAGCTCTCCGGCGGCCAGCGCCAGCGCGTCGCGCTCGCCCGCGCGCTCGCCATCGAGCCGCGCATGCTGCTGCTCGACGAGCCGTTCGGCGCGCTCGACGCCAAGGTGCGCAAGGAGCTGCGTGGCTGGCTGCTGTCGCTGCACAAACGCCTGGGCCTCACCACCGTCTTCGTCACCCACGACCAGGAGGAAGCGCTGGAGTTGGGCGACCTCGTCGCGGTGATGAACCAAGGCCGCATCGAGCAGATCGCGGCGCCGCCGCTGCTGCGCGCCAAGCCGTCGACGCCGTTCGTCGCCGAGTTCCTGGACATCGCAGCGCTACCGCCGCCGCAGCGCGCGTTCAACGTCGTCGCGCTGCACTGAAGGCCGCCAGGTTCCCGCGAGTTCCTTGTTCCACAACGGCACGGAATCGCGCGCCGGCCGTTTTCGCTGAAGGCGCGCTTGCGCGCAGTTCCCAGCAAGGAGAGTTCCCATGCGCATTCGAACGACTTTTGCCGCTGCCCTGCTCTGTGGCGCGGCCTTGATGACGGGGCCGGCGACGGCAGGCCTGCTCGGCGGCGGCCTGGGCGGCGGTGCCACCGGCGGTATCGCGGGCGGCGGCATTGTGAGCCCCGCGCAAGTGAGCGGCACTGGTCAGATCGGCGTCAGCCGCACCGGCGCGAACGCCGGCGGCAGCGTGACCACGCCGGCAGCGAGCGGCACGGTCAACGCGGACACGCAGACCGACGCGGTCGACAACACCGCCAACACCACCCGCGAGACGACGTCGAGTGCCGCCGCGGCGGCGCGCGGCGCCAAGAACACCGCGGCCGGCGCCGCTTCGGACGCCGCCGCGACCGCCAGCGGCGCGATGCCGTCCGCCAACGGTTCGGTCAGCGGCTCGGTCGCGGGCGACGCCGGCACGTCGAACGACGATGGCCCTTCCGCCCCGCCCAAACCCAAGCCCAACAGCCAGGCGGGTGCCGGCCACACGCAAAGCACCAACACGCACACCCAGGATCGTTGATCCCATCCGCCCAGGAGACGACCGGCGCGCGAGCGCCGGCCGTTTTCATTTGGCGATGCGGCCCTCGCCCTTGGCGTCCTCGTGCCAGAAGAACACCACGTCCTGGTCGGTGTGGACCAGTTTTTTATCCTTGTGCGGATAATCGAAGCCGGCGAGCAGGTCGCGCATGAGTTCCAGCCGCGCGATCTTCTTGACGTCGCTGTGCACCACGCGCCACGGCGCCGCGGGATGGGTGGTGCGCTCCAGCATCGCATCGCGCGCCTTGGAGTATTCGTGCCACTTCTTGGTCGCCTGGGCGTCGATCGGCGAGATCTTCCAGCGCTTGAGCGGATCCTCGGCGCGCGCCGCCAGCCGCTTCTTCTGCTCCTTCTTGCTGATGTCGAGATAGTATTTGCGCAAGGCGATGCCGTCGCGCACCAGCATCTGCTCGAACGGCACGACGTTCTCGAGGAAGGCCTCGACCTGCTCCTCGCTGGCGAAGCCCATGACGCGCTCGACCCCGGCGCGGTTGTACCAGGAGCGGTTGAAGATCACGAACTCGTCGGCGCTCGGCAGGTGGGGCACGAAGCGCTGGAAATACCATTGCGACTGCTCGCGGTCCGACGGCTTGCCCGGCGCATGCACGCGGGTATCGCGCGGGCTCATATGCTCGGTCAGCCGCTTGATCGCGCCGTCCTTGCCGGCGCCGTCGCGCCCTTCCAGGATGATGAGCACGCGCTGGTTGGTCTTGAGCAGATGCCGCTGCAGCCCGACCAGCTCGATCTGCAGCTTGTGCAGTTCGCGCTCGTAGTGAAGCTTCTCGCCGCCCTTGCTGGCCATGGTGAACTCCGTTCTCGCGGACAACATTGCCTCACAATCGGAAATATCGCCATGGCGCGCGTTTGCGCGCCCAAAAAAGGGTCACGCGGAGGCGCGGAGACGCGGAGAATTGGCGCTCGACTCCGCGACTCCGCGTCTCCGCGTGAAAATGATTCACAAGCGCCGGCTGGCGATCACCGCGCCCGCGGGCGTGCGCTCCGCCGCGATGCCGAAGACGTCGGCCAGGACCGCGTCGGACAGCGCCGCGTCCGGTGCGCCGGCGGCGGCGGCGCGTCCGTCGCGCAGCACCACGAGCGCATCGCAATGGCGCGAGGCCAGCGCCAGGTCGTGCAGCGTCACCGCCACCGCGGTGCCGCGCGCCGCTTCCTCGCGCAAAAGGTCCATCAGGCGCAGCTGGTGCGCCGGATCGAGATACGCCGCCGGCTCGTCCGTCAACAGCACCGGTGCCGCCGTCGCCAGGGCGCGGGCGAGCAGCACCCGGGCGCGCTCGCCGGCGGAAAGCTCGTCCATCCGGCGATCCGCGAATTGCAGTGCGTCACAGCGGATCAGCGCAGCCTCGACGGCGTCGGCGTCGGCGGCCGAGATCGGCGCGAAGGCGGCGCGATGCGGCATGCGTCCCAGATTGGCCAATTGCCGCGCCGTCACCGGCCAGCGCACGTCGCCGCCTTGCGGCAGATAGGCGATGGCGCGCGCCAACGCTTCGCGCGGCCACTGCACCAAGGGCTTGTCCAGCACGCTCACGCTGCCGGTGGACGGCATCAATCCCAGCGCCACGCGCAGCAGTGTCGTTTTGCCGGCGCCGTTCGGCCCGACGATGCCGGTCACCTTGCCCGCCTCGAACGCGGCATCGACGCCGGACAGCACGGCGCGCGCGCCATAGGCGGCGCTGACGCCCGCGAAGGAAACCGCCGCGCTCACGCTTCGCTCCGCAGGCGCAAGATCAACATGAGGAAGAACGGCGCTCCGAGCAGCGCCGTCAGGACGCCGAGCAGAAGCTGCCCGTCCGGCGCGACGATGCGGATCGCGACGTCGGCCACCGTCACCAGCACCGCGCCGCCCAGCGCCGAGGGCAGGATCAGGCGCGACGGCTCATAGCCGTAGAACCGCCGCAGCACATGCGGCACGACGAGGCCGACGAAACTCACCGCGCCCGCCGCCGCCGTCGCCGCGCCGGTCGCCAGTGCGACGCCGATCACGACGCGGCCGCGCACCGAAGCGACATCGATACCCAGGCTGCGCGCCGCTTCCTCGCCCAGCGTCAGCGCGTCGAGGCCGCGCGACGCGGTCAGTAGCAGCGCGATCCCCGCCAATGTCAGCGGCGCGGCGAAGGCGGCATCGGCGCTCGTGCGGTCCTGCAGCGAGCCCATCATCCAGCGCACCATCTCGCTCATCGCGTAAGGGTTGGGCGCCAGCGACAGCGCCAGCGCGGTCAGCGCCGTCGCCAGGCTCGCGAGCGCGACGCCGGCCAGCACCAGCGCCATCGCGCCTGCGCCGGCGCGCGACAGGAGATAAAGAATGCCGGCGGAGAGCAGCGCGCCGGCGATCGCAAAGCCCGGCAGCAGGAACGGGCTCTGCGCCGCCAAGCCGAAATAGAGCGCCAGCACCGCGCCCAATCCCGCCGACGAGGTCACGCCGGTGACGCCGGGCTCGGCCAAGGGATTGCGGAACAGCCCCTGCAGCGCCGCGCCGCTCGCGCCCAGCGCCGCGCCGACCACGAGCCCCAGCACCGCGCGCGGCAAGCGAATCTCGCGCGCGATCACGCCGGCGACGCCATGACCGTCGAACAATCCGGTGAACAGCGCCCCCGGCGCCAGCTCCGCCGGCCCCAGCAGGAACGATCCCGCCAGCGCCGCCGCCAGCACCGCGAACAGGACGAGCGTCGCTGCGCGCCCGCGCGACACGCTTACCGATGCAGCTTTGACCTCTCCCACGCGGCGCTCTCCCGTCGCCGCATGCGGTTCACCGCAGGCCCCGCGCCAACCCCGGCACGAAGACGGACGACCGCGAAGACAGGTTTCCTGGCTCGCGGCAGACGCATCCGCCTTCCCAGGTTGCCCCAGTGGCTTCATGGATGCGCGTATACGCCGCTCACAGTTGCGGGGGCAGCCGCGGCTTCACCGCGTTCCCTTATCCTTCGCGTCAGAAGCGGTTTTAGTTGCGCGCCTGGGCCTGCGCAAGCCGCGCCTTGCGCCCGAGCGCGGCGAAGCGCAGCGCCGCATCCGCCGACCACGGCCCGGCGCAGAGCAGCGGCACGAAGCGCTCCCACGCCGCCATCGTGCGGCCCTCCAGCGCCGCCAGCGCCGGATGATGCAGCACTAGATCGGCCTCAGCGGTCGGCGTTTGCCGCTCGCTGCTCAGGATCATCAGCTCCGGCGCCCGCGCCACCACTTCTTCGACGGGGATGCGGCCGCTGCGCGTCACCGCGAAAGCCGGCGCCACATCGCTCAGCCCCGCCAGCGTCATCAGCTCCAGCGTCAGGCCGCCGGACGAGGCATAGCCGTTCGGCTCATAAATCAGTGTACGGATGGATGGCCGCGCCGCGGCGGTCCGCGTCGCCGCCAGCTTGGCATCCATTTCGCGCA
>CAYXMO010000114.1:0-8752 GCA_964465935.1 uncultured Rhizobium sp. | reverse complement strand
CTCGTCCTCGATCAACGGCATGATCTATATCCGCGGCCACGCCCGCGACTATGACGGCTGGCGCCAGCTCGGCCTCGAAGGCTGGTCGTTCGCCGACGTGCTGCCTTATTTCAAGCGCGCCGAGCACAACGAGAACGGCGGCGACGATTTCCACGGCGGCGAGGGGCCGTTGCGCGTCTCCAACGGCCGCTCGACCAATCCTCTGTTCCGCGCCTTCATGCAGGCCGGCATCCAGGCCGGCTTCAAGCAGACCGAGGATTTCAACGGCTACCAGCAGGAAGGCATGGGGCCGTACCAGCTGACGATTCACAACGGCGCGCGCTGGAGCGCCGCCAAAGGCTATCTGACGCCGATCCTCGACCGCAGGAATCTCACCATCGAGTCCAACGCCCTGGTCAGCCGCATCCTGTTCGACGGCACCCGCACCACCGGCGTCGAGTTCGTACAGAACAAGCAGATCGTGCGCGTGATCGCGAACCGCGAAGTGCTGCTCAGCGGCGGCGCGGTGAACTCGCCGCAGACCCTGCTGCTGTCGGGCATCGGCGATCCCGAGCTGCTGGGGCGCTTCGATATCCCGGTGGTCGCAGCGCTCAAGGGCGTCGGCAAGAACCTGCAGGACCATCTCGACGCCTCGATCCAGTACGAATCGAGCCAGCCGATCACGCTCTACAGCCAGTCCAATCCGCTGAATGCGCTGAAGACCGGCCTCAGCTACATGCTGTTCAAGAAGGGCCTCGCCACCGGCCAGGGCCTGGAATCGGGCGGCTTCCTCAAGAGCCGGCCCGATCTGGAGCATCCCGACCTGCAATACCACTTCATCGCCGCGCTGATGACCGATCACACGCGCAAGAAGCCCGACCGTCACGGCTTCATGGCGCATGTCTGCCAGCTGCGCCCGCAGAGCCGCGGCTATATCTCTCTCAAGTCGTCCGACCCGATGGTGGCGCCGATCATCCAGCCCAACTATCTCGAAGCCGAGGAAGACCGCCGCGCCATGCGCGAAGGCACCAAGATCGCGCGCGACATCTTCGCCCAGGAAGCCTTCGACCCCTATCGCGGGCCGGAAATCTGGCCGGGTGCGCATGTGCGCAGCGACGACCAGATCGACGCCTGGGTCCGCAAGACCGCCGAGACGATCTATCACCCCGTCGGCAGCGCCAAGATGGGCAAGGACAGCGAAAGCGTGGTCGACGCCACGCTCAAGGTCTACGGCATCGAGGGCCTGCGGGTGGTCGACGCTTCGGTGATGCCGACGCTGGTCAGCGGCAACACCAACGCCCCGACCATCATGATCGCCGAGAAGGCCGCCGACATGATCCTCGGCCGTCCCGCTTTGGCACCGGAGAACGTCAAGGTCGCCGAAGACCGCGCGGTGGCGGCGGAATAAGGGCCCTGGGCGTAGCCAAGGGCGAAAACGTCACAGTCCGGTGCCAACTTCGGCACCTGGGACCTAAGTATGCTTTCGCGGCGTTATCGTGAAGCGTATGGTCCCTGGATGAGCACGATGAAGCGAGCCCTGATCCTGGCCGCGTCGCTGGCGGCGCTGTCCTTCGGCGCCTCGGCGCAAGGCCATCTCGACGTGCAGACGATCAATTTCGACCTATGGTGCCAGGAGACCCAGCACCTGCCTGCCGACCGCTGCGACAAGCGCCTGCCGGCCGACGAAGCCGCCTTCGAGGACTACCGCGCCAAGGTCGAGAAATACGAAGTGCCGTACCTCAAGGGCCAGGAAAGCGGCGCCCAGCTCAACCGCCTGATCCTGCACAACGACCCGGTCGATCATCCGGTGACCCAGGACCCCGCCGCCGCCGCCCAGCAGCCGACCTCGCCCGGCCAGCGGACGAATCCGTAGAAATTAACCTCTCCCGCTTGCAGGAGAGGACGCAAAATCCTGCACTTAGCGGAGCACTTGCGGAGCTAGAGCGGAATCCGGTCAGGTTGCATCACCTGAGCGGCGCGTCGTCCTTCGAGGCTCGCTTCGCTCGCACCTCAGGATGACGCGACTGCATAAGTAGGCTCGTCACCCTGAGGTGCGAGCCGGCAGGCGAGCCTCGAAGGGCGACGAGCCGTCTACGTGACCGTGCAACTAAACCGGAAAACGCTCTAAGTGCTTGGATTTTGCTGGTGAGGGCATGGCGCCGAAGTCCCCTCACCCGAAAATCGCTTCGCAATTTTCGACCTCTCCCACAAGCGGGAGAGGTATCCCCCTTGAACTCTGCGCGACAGAGCTTATAACTCTGCATTACAGAGTTCTCGGCGAGGACGAGCATGACGGTCGACCGCGAGGAAGCCAGCGCCCTTCTCCACGACGTGGAGGGGATCGAAAGCCGCATCCGCCAGGCACTGATCTATGGCCGCATCAGCGACTACCTGTTCCTGTGGGGCGCGATCTTCGTCTTCGGCTTCACCGCCAGCTATTTCTGGCACGACGAGGCGCAGCATCTTTGGTACGGGCTCCAGGCCATCGGCCTGCTGGGGACGGTCGCCGTCGTCGCCTGGCACCGCCACACCGCGCAGTCCAGCAGCGGCTGGCTCGTCTTCGCGCGCGCCGCGCTCAGCGTTCTTGCGGTCGTCGGCTTCGGCACGTTCTGGACCATGACTTTGGACATGGGCTGGCGCGAAGAGGTCACGTTCTGGCCGACACTGCTGAGCTTCATTCTGTTCCTTATCGGCCTGTGGATCGGCCGTTCCCTCGCCTTGGCGGCGCTCGCCATCTTCGCCCTGGCGCTGACCGGCTATTTCGTCGCCGGCCCCTACCTGCTGCTGTGGATGGCGGCCGCGACCGGCGGATCGATGATCGCCGGCGGCGTCTGGCTGAGGCGCTGACATGGCCGAGGCTGACGAGATCATCCACCAATCGGTGCGCCTGAAGATCATGGCGGCGTTGAACGCAGCCGGGCGCAACGACTGGATCGAGTTCACCCGTATGAAATCGCTGCTGGAGACCACCGACGGCAATCT
The DNA here is from genome assembly GCA_964465935.1 of uncultured Rhizobium sp. Classification (GTDB taxonomy): domain Bacteria; phylum Pseudomonadota; class Alphaproteobacteria; order Micropepsales; family Micropepsaceae; genus Rhizomicrobium. Next base: position 5,791 of record CAYXMO010000114.1, on the reverse strand, counting down.
CGGCGCCCATCTCGAGACCCTGTCCAAGGCCGGCTACATCGCCATCGACAAGCGCTTCGAAGGCAAACGGCCGCAGACCCGCATCAAGGCGACGGCGGCGGGACGCAAGGCCTTCGCCGAGCACGTCGCCTATCTGCGCTCCATTCTCGACAATTCGTAGGAAAGGACCTTCGTCATGAGCAACATTGCTGAAGCCCTCAAGCCGCTGGTCGCCGACCTCGCCTCGTCGATCTTCTTCGCCGCCCTGCTGGCGATCACCGGCAACATCTACGTCGCGACCGGCATCGGCATCGCGGTCGGCGTCGGCCAGGTCGCGGTCCAGCTGCTGCGGCGCAAACCCGTCGCGGCGATGCAATGGACGAGCCTCGCCCTCGTCGTGGTGTTCGGCAGCCTGACGCTCTATCTGCACGATCCGCGCTTCGTGATCGCCAAATTCGCAATCGCCCATGTCGCGATCGGCGCCGCCATGCTCAAGCCCAATTGGATGAGCCGCTATCTGCCCAAGATCGTCACCGACAATCTCTCGGTGCGCGAGCTGACCTTCTACAGCGCGATGTGGCCGGTGATGATGTTCGGCCTCGCCGCCGCCGGCCTCTATATCGGCTTCACCGTCGGCCAGGCGGCGTGGACGTTCTTCCTCGGCGTGATCAATCCGGCGGCGCCCTGGGTCCTGTTCGGCCTGCAATATGCGATGATCCGCCTGCATGTGCGCAGCATCATCCGCCGCCGTATGGCGGCCGCGCCGGCGGCGGCGTGAGATGCGCCGCGTGCTGACCGCCCTCGCGATCCTGGCACTGGTGCTGGTGGGCGGTCTCGCCGCCGTCATCGCGTTCTCGCGCCCGACGCCGCCGCCGCCGATGCAGAGCGTCTCCGGTGCGTTCGACGGCGTCGACTTCTCCGATATGCCGGCGCAGCGGCACTTCACGGCGCGCGACGGCACCGCGCTGGTCTACCGCGCCTATCCCGGCGATCCCGCCAAGGTCGCCGTCCTGATCCACGGCTCGTCAGGCACGACGGCGAGCATGCACCCGCTTGCCCGCGCCCTGCACGCCAAGGGCGCCACCGTCTACACGCTGGCGATGCGCGGCCATGACGGCACCGGGCGCAGCGGCGACATCGACTATGAAGGCCAGCTCGACGACGACGTCGTGGATTTCGTGAAGACGCTGGGCGTCAAGAAGCCGGGCGAGATCCGCACCCTGCTCGGCTTCTCCTCCGGCGGCGGTTTCGCGCTGCGTTTCGCCGGCGGACCGCACGGCGATCTGTTCGACCGGTTGATTCTGGTCTCGCCGCAGTTTCCGCACGATGCGCCGACCGTGCGGCCCAATGCTGGCGGCTGGGTGTCGGTCGCGATCCCGCGCATCGTCGCGCTGACGGTGCTGTCGCGCTTCGGCATCACCGCATTCGGCGGCCTGCCGGTGCTGCGCATGGCGGTGGACCCCAGGCGCGCCGCTGAGGTCAAGCAGACGCCGGTCTATTCCTTTCGGATGCTGCGCAATTTCGGGCCCAGCGACGACTATCTGGGCGATCTCAAGCGCGTGCGTGGACCGGTGAGCCTGCTGGTCGGCGCCCAGGACGAGATCTTCCGCGCCGAGCAATTCGCGCCGCTGCTGCGGCCGGTGCGCCCCGACCTCCGGCTCACCATCGTGCCGGGCATGGGCCACATGGACATGACGGTGAAGCCGGCGGCGCTGGAAGCGGTCGCCGCCGAACTGCCTTAGACCAGCGTCGGCTGCTTCAGACCGCCGTCGAGGCTCTTGATCAATTCGCGCGCCGATTCGTCAGTGAAGTGCACCGTCGCCGCGGTGGGGCGCGATTGCGACACGACCAGGCGCAGATGCGGCGCCTTGGGGTGGTTGCGCAGCGATGTGATGTGGTTGGCGGGCGGCGGCGGGGGCGGCAGGTTGTCATAGGACGGCAGCGGCTCGTCCTCGTGGATCAGCTGCGAGCCGGCAAGGCGCTGGAAGGCGATGGGCTTGCCGGCGAGCAAGGTCTGGTCGCTCAGGATCTGGATCATGCCGATGAAGCGGATCGGCTCCTCGCCGTTGAAGCTGATCGGCGCGAGCACGGTTTCGAGCTCGACCATGCCGCAATCGGCGCTGGCGCCGATCGACGACAGGCACACCGGCTGGCGCAGCTTGAGCGCCTGGCGCAGCAGCGCGGCCAGCGCCTGCGACGATTGCGCTTCCCAATGGGCGAGAAAGCCGGTGCCCTTGAGCTCGAAGCCGAAGCGCTCGCACAGCGCGGTGCCGGCGAGGCGGTAGATCGGGCGGGCGGGATTTTCGACGTCGAGGATGAAGACCGAGGACAGCATGCGCTTGATGGCGCGCGGATCGATATCCGTCTGGTCGGGAACGGCACGGCCTTTTCTGAGACGGCTCCAATAGCCCACCAGCAGATGACTGTTCTTGTGCTTCATGGCCCCAATCGTCCCGTTCGCTCTGGCGTTTCCCGTTTCGGAACGCCGATTTGCTGTTGGGTGACAGGGAGAGCGAGGTTTATGCCAAGACCGTTTCAGCCATTTGCCCAGGGACCTCTGGGATCGAACGGTCCGAAATAGGGCACGAAGCGCGATTTGAGCAGCGGCGTCAGCGCCAGGCCGCCCAAGAAGCCGCCGACATGGGCCCACCACGCCGTACCGGGCTCGGAGGCCGGCGTCAGCAGCGCTTGCGCCAGCTGCATCGCGAACCAGACGCCCACCACCCACACCGCTCGGATGCGGAAGGGGTAAAGTATGACCAGTACCGGCACCACCACGCGCACCCAGGCGCGCGGATACAGAAGCATGTAAGCGGCAAGGACTCCGGAGATCGCGCCCGAGGCGCCGACCACCGGCGTGCGCGACATCGGATCGATCAGCAGCAGCGCCAGCGCCGCCGCGACGCCACACAGAAGATAGAACAGCGCGAACTTCACGTGCCCCATCGCGTCTTCGATATTGTTCCCGAAAATCCACAGATACAGCATGTTGCCCGCGATATGCAGGAAGCCGGCATGCAGGAACATGGACGTGAAGATCGTGGCCCAAACCGGGATGGCGCGATACGGAATCTGCGCCCCTTGCGCATGCGACAGGGCGTTGGGCGTGAAGCCCAGCACCGTCAGGGCGCGGTCGCTCGCCTCGCCCAAAGACGTCTCCCACAGGAACGCCAGCACGCATAAGACGATGAGCGCGACGGTGACGAGGGGCCGAAGCCGCGCCGGATTGTCGTCGAACAGCGGGATCATCGCGCCCGCCCGGCCGCTGTGCCAAATCGGAACGGCGGCCCGCCCGCTGCGCCCCGGCGCGCTGGCATAGTTCGTGAAGCGGAGGGCAGCGTCATTCAGGCTTTGTCCCAGGAATCGGGAATTTCCCGGCTCCGCAACTGCATAAGCCAGTCGGATCGAAGGAGCAAAACATGTCGCGCCCCCATTCCCAGCGCCGGGCCAAAAGCCTCATCGCAGCGATTGCCAGCGCTGCCCTGACGCTCGCGCCGCTGTCTCCGGCCGTTGCCGGCATGGGCGGTGGTTATGGTGGCGGCCATGGCGGTGGCGGCTACACGCCGATGCCGGGCTGCAAAGACAAGCCGACGCCGCCGCCCCCGCCGAACTTCACCAACATCAACATCAACAAGAACATCAACATCTTCAAGCCGGTGGCGATCAACAAGAACATCAACATCAATAAGAACATCAACATCAACAAGAACATCCTGATCAACAAGAACATCATCATCAACAAGGTCAACGCCTTCGCCTCGGCCGAAGCCATCGCATCCGCGGCGGCGAACGCCAATGCCGGCGCCGGCGCCAATGCCGGCGCTGCGGCGCAGACCATCGTCTATGCCGGCAGCTATCAGATCATCAACTACAACAACCGCGGCGGCACCGGCGGCGCCATCGCGATCGCGGCGGCGCGCGCCGGCGGCACCTGCCACATGCAGTGGGCCACCGTCGTCAAGGCGATCCACGCGGTCTGCGTCTCCTATGAGGGCCGCGAATACGACGCTGCGCACATGATCGGCGACACCTGGATCGACTCGGGCTACGAAGGCGAGATCGCGCGCTGCATTCCCGGCTCGCACCTCAAAGTCGTGATCGGCGAAGTGCTGCAGTCCGACCAGGGCCTCGCCGGCACTTATGAGCACGGCCAGGTCCTGATGTGCGCCGAGCACGAAGCGCTGCGCCACTTCAAGGACGGCATGGTCAAATGCGCCCCGGCGATCCCGGTTCCGGACTGCACCGAGCGCACCAATATGCGCCGCTACGGCTCGGGCGACTTCTTCTTCTCCTACCGCGCCCAGGTCTGCGTCACCGAGAACCGCACCGTCGACGCCGGCGGTAATGGCGCCATGGTGGCGACCGAAGCCGAAGTCGGCGGCATGTCCCTGGACGGCGGCGTCGGCGACAACAACGGCTACTAAGGCCGCCATTTCGAACCGGTCGGCGTCCCTCCTCGGCGAGGATTTGACCAGGCTCCCCATCCGAAACCGGGTGGGGAGCCAAACTTTTTCTTGTTCACCCTCCCCTTGAGGGAGGGTCGACAAAATTCGAGCGAAGCGAAGAATTTTTCGGGGAGGGGTCAGGCGCCGATGCTTGACCCCTCCCCGAATTTGCTCCGCTTCGCTCCGCAAATATCGACCCTCCCTCAAGGGGAGGGTAATTTCTTTAACCGAAACATCGGACCATGCGCTGCTTTCCGCAGAATGGTCTCTCGTCGTGACGGCACGCCTGCACCTGCTCCTGTTCGCCATCGTGGCCGCCGCCGCGGCGGCGGATGTCGCGTGGGGGCACGCCTTCGACATCGACGCCGGCGCCTATGGCCTCCTCGCGCTGCTCGCGGCGGCGCTGGCGGCGGGCGGGCTGTTCTACGCCCATATCCGCAAGGACGAGCGGCTGGCCGCGATGCTGCTGGGAACCGGTTTCCTGATCGGGATGTCGGCCAGCTTCAGCGTCCTCAACTACCTGCTGCTCACTGTCGCCGGACCGCGCATCGATGCGCCGCTGGCGGCGATCGATCGCGCGATGGGCGTCGACTGGCCGGCGCTGATGGCGTTCGTCGCGCATTACCCGGTCGCCAATATGATCCTGCAGCTCGTCTACATCTCCGTGCTGCCGCAGATCGCGCTGCTGGTCGTGGCGCTCGGCTTCAAGGGCAAGCCGGAGCAGATCTACGCGCTGTGCCTGTCCGTCGCCGCCGGCGCGGCGATCAGCATCGGCGTCTGGACCCTCGCGCCGTCCTTCGGCGCCTTCAGCGTCTACGACCTGCCGCCGAAGGTCGCGAGTCACCTGGTGTTGGCGCTCGACGGCCACTACGCCAAGGAATTGATCCACCTGCTCGCCACCGGGCCCGGCCATATCGCGCCCAGCGCGGCGCAGGGCTTGATCGGGTTTCCGTCCTATCATGCGGTGATGGCGTTGCTGGTCGCATGGCATGCACGGCAACTGCCGGTCGTCCGCTGGATCGCGCTGGGGCTCAACGCCGCCGTCCTGATCGCGACGCCGATCCAGGGCGGCCATCACGTGATCGACGTCCTCGCCGGATTCGCCGTCGCCGTCCTGGCGATCGGGCTCGCGCAGCTTGCGCTGCGCTGGGCCGCCGAGCGGCAATTCGCCCTGAAAATCGAGCCTTCCATCCCCTAAATCCCTGCGGCAAACGCTCCGCAGAGGCCCTGCCCGCCCAAGCTTGCGCGACGGGGGTCGGCTGCTATTGTGCCGCCCATTCCGCCATCCACAACGCCCAGGAATTCCCATGAACATTCACGAATACCAGGCCAAGGAGGTTCTCCGCGGCTTCGGCGCTCCCGTGCCG
>CAYXMO010000113.1:0-8841 GCA_964465935.1 uncultured Rhizobium sp. | reverse complement strand
TCGCCTATGCCGCGTCGAAGGGCGCGCTCAACACCATGACCTATTCGCTGGCGCGGGCGCTGGCGCCACAGGTGCGCGTCAACGCGGTGTGCCCCGGCTATGTCGACACGCCGTGGTTCGTGCGCCAGTTCGGCGCCGAGATGGCCGAGAAGATCGCCGAAGCCGAAGGCAAGCGCGCCCTGCTCCAGCGTGTCGCCGACGGCGCCGAGATCGCCAAGACGGTGCTGTTCTTCGCCGGCCCCGAGTCGGGCAACATCACCGGCGAAACCCTGCTGAGCGACGGCGGCATGCATCTGTCGATGGCTGGGGCGCGCCGTTAGGGCAATCGCCTAACGAGGCAGCGGTCTGCCTAAGGGGCGTGCAACTACGTGTTGCAACGCAACAACGCCCTGGCGAAACCGTTGGATGGGCGCACGAAACGTGCGCGCAGCCGGGCTTTGCGTATTGAATTTATATGGCGCGTTCCGGACTGTGCGAACGAAGGCTGTCATTGCAGCCGCCGACAACGAGAGGGCTGACTATGAAGAAGCTTGGACTGAACCTGGTGCTGGGCGCCGCCGCCTTCGCGGGCCTGATGGCCAGCAGCGCCGCAGCCTATGCCGATACTACGCTCTCGGGCGCGTTGGCGGTGACGAGCGACTATCGCTTCCGCGGCATCAGCCAGAACGACCGCGATCCCGCCGGCCAAGGCACGATCAATCTGAGCGTCGACGGCGGCTGGTATGCCGGCGTCTGGGCTTCGAACATCAATTGGGTGTTCACGACGACCTCGGTCGAAGTCGACATCTATGGCGGCAAGCATTTCGACCTGGGCGGCACCGACCTCAACATCGAGGCGTATTACTACGCCTATCCGGACAATCCCGGCTCGATCTCGGCCAGCTATTTCGAAGGCATCGTGCAGCTCACCCACGCCTTCGGGCCGGTGACGCTGACCGCGACGGGCGCGTTCTCGCCGGACTTCAGCTTCGAGACCGGCAACTCGGCCTATCTGGAAGGCACCGCGGTGTGGGCGGTCAACGACTGGCTCTCGATCAGCGGCAATGTCGGCCATCAATGGGTCAACAGCACCTTGCCCGAGTACACGCATTACGACATCGGCGCGACCGCGACCTGGCACAATTTCGCGCTCGACGCCCGCTTCAACGGCACCGACATGAACACCCTGCAATGCGGCGCCTATATGGGCGACCCACACTCGACCTGCACCGGCGGCTTCGTCGCCATGCTGACCTACAACATCCCGGACCTGCTGCACCCGTTCCAATAGCGGCGGCACAAGCGATCCAAGAGCCCGCGGACCCGGTGGTCCGCGGGCTTTTTCTTTGCCTTGGGCGCAGCGGCGTGGAAGCTTGCCTTGAAACGGGAGAGGGCGATGCGGGATTTTCCGGACCGCTTCGTCTGGGGCACGGCGACGGCGGCGCACCAGGTCGAAGGCGGCAATGTGGCGAGCGACTGCTGGGCGCTGGAGATGGCGCCGGGCAGCCTCTTTGCCGAGCCGTCGGGCGATGCCTGCGACCAGTACCATCTCTACGACCAGGACATCGCGCTGCTGAAGCGGCTCGGGTTCGGCGCCTACCGCTTCTCCATCGAATGGGCGCGCATCCAGCCGGAGGAGAATTTCTTCTCGGCTGAGGCGCTGGAACATTACCGCCGGGTGCTGGGATCGTGCCGCGATCACGGCATCGCGCCGATCGTCACCTTCCATCACTTCACCTCGCCCCGGTGGTTCGCTTTGGACGGCGGCTGGCTGGAGCCGCGCGCCGCCGACCGCTTCGCGCGCTACTGCGAGCGTGCGGCCAAGGCGCTGAGCGGCGGCATCGCCTTTGCCTGCACGATCAACGAAGCGAACCTGCCGCTGATGATCACGCATCATGGCGAGCTGGCGCGCGGCACGCCGTTCCGGCTGCCGCGGCGCGTCGCCGAGGCGGTGACGGGGCTGGGCGGCGATCCTGCGCGCTTCGGCAGCTTCCTATTCGCCGACGCCAACAAGACGACGCCCAATTTCCTCGCCGCGCACAAGAAAGGCCGCGACGCGATCAAGGGCGCCGGCTGCAGCGCGCCGGCCGGCATCACGCTGGCGGTGCAGGACTACCAGGCTGAGCCTGGCGGCGAAGCGATGGCCGCGACGCTCGACCACCACATCAACGGGCAATTCTTCGACGCGGTGCGCGGCGACGACTTCGTCGGGGTGCAGAGCTATTCGCGCACCCGGGTGGGCGCGCAAGGCCCGCTGCCGGCGGCGCACGGCGCCGAAGTCACGCAGATGGGCTATGAGTTCTATCCGCAGGCGCTGGAGGCGACGATCCGCAACGCCGCGGCGGTATCGCGCTGCCCGATCCTGGTCACCGAAAACGGCATCGGCACCGAGGACGATACGCGCCGCCTCGCCTATACGCGGCAGGCGCTGGAAGGCGTGCAACGCTGCCTGGCCGACGGCATCGACGTGCGCGGCTACATCCATTGGTCGATGCTCGACAATTTCGAATGGACGCTGGGCTACCGTCCGAAATTCGGCCTGATCGCAGTGGACCGCGCGACGCAGACCCGCACGCCGAAGCCGAGCGCGCACTGGCTGGGCGAGGTGGCGAAAAGGAATGCGCTGCCACCCGCGGCGTGACACTATCCGCCCGCCAAAAAAGAGCGAGCACCGCATGACGCTGGAGACAATCCGCCCCATCACGCTGGCCGAGATCGAGGCGGCGCGCGGCCGCATCGCCGGCACGATCCAGCGCACGCCGCTGGTGCGGCTGCAGCTGGGCAAGGGCTTTCCCGACATAAGGCTCAAGCTGGAGAACCTGCAGCCGATCAACGCCTACAAGCTGCGCGGCGCCGCCAATGCGGTGGCGATGCTGTCGGAGGCGGAGCGCGCCAAGGGCGTGTGGACGATCAGCGCCGGCAATGCCGGCCAGGGCGTCGCCTACGCGGCGCGCGCCGCCGGCGTGCCCTGCACCGTGGTCGCGATCGAGACCGCGCCGCAATCCAAGCTCGAGCGCATGAAGGCGCTGGGCGCCAAGCTGGTGCTGGTGTCGTATGACGGCGCGTGGAAGGCGCTGGAGGAGCGGACCTATCCCGGCGTCGAAGGCACCTTCGTGCATCCCTTCGACGACCACAATTTCATCGCCGGGCATGGGACTATGGGATTGGAAATTCTCGAAGATGCGCCCGACACGGCGGCGGTGATCGGCGGCATCGGCGGCGGCGGATTGGTGGTCGGCGTCGGCAGCGCGGTGAAGGCGCTGAAGCCGGGGATCAAGGTGTGGGGTGCCGAGCCGGAGACGGCGGCGCCGGCGGCGCTGTCGCACAAAATGGGATCGCCGCAGCCCTTCACGGACTGGAAGGCCTCGTTCGTCGACGGCGCCGGCGGCCAGAGCGTGTTCCCGCGCATGTGGGAGCGGATGACGCCGGTGGTGGACGGCTACATCGTCGTCAGCCTGGACGAGACCAAGGCGGCGATGCGGCTGATGGCGGAGAAGGCGCGGATCATCTCGGAGGGCGCCGGCGCGCTGCCGCTGGCGGCGGCGCTGACGGGCAAGGCAGGCGACGGGCCGATCGTCTGCATCGTGTCGGGCGGCAACATCGATCTGGCGAAGTTCGCCGAGCTGATCGGGGCGGCGGGGTAAACTCCGCCAACTCACAAACACACTTGTCATGGCCCGCAAAAGCGGGCCATCCAGTTGGACCAGGCTCTGTTCTGAGAAGGCGAGTTGTCGTCACTTGGATGGCCCGCTTTTGCGGGCCATGACATTTTTGGATTGTATGAGAAAGCTCGATATCTACGCCCCCGGCTTCTTTCCGAACACGGCGCGCAGCTTGTTGTCCTGGATCAGGCTGGAGAAACCCGCGATGGTGTCGAAGCCGAGGCCACGCGGCGTTCCGGTTTCGGGGTCTGCGTCGATCTCGCCATAGGCGACGCTCTTGATCTTCTCCCATTTGCCGGCGGGCTTCTTGATCTCGAGCTGCACGACCGTGCCCTTCAAGATCAGCCGTACGATCGCTTCCGACGGTTTCGACGGCTTGGTCAGGCTGAGATGGCCGGCGATCTCCTGCCAGCCGTTCTTGAGCGCCCAGGCGCTAAGTTCGTCCTTGGTCATGGCGAATCTTACACCTTCTCCAGCGCGCGGCGCAGGGCGTCCATGTCGAACGGCTTGCTCAGCGTGATCACGTTCGGTTGCGGACCGCCGGCGTCCTGTTCCGTCGAATAGCCGCTGGCGATGATGACCTTGAGATCGGGGCGCAGGCGGCGGGCTTCCGCAACGAGCTGGCGCCCGTTCATCCCGGGCAGGCCCAGATCGGTCAGCAGGATGTCGATGGCGGGATCGTTCTGCAGCAGGCCCAGTGCCTCGGCGCCGTCGCCGGCTTCGATGGTGTCGAAACCGATCTCCGTCACCATGTCGACGGTCGTCATGCGGATCAGCACTTCGTCTTCGACCACCAGCACTTTGCGGCGCGGCCCTGTCTGAGGAGCCGGAGCGGGCTCCGGCTTCGCCGGCGTCCCATCGAGCAGGCTGCGCAGTTTTCGCGCCAGCTCGTCCTTACGGTATGGCTTGGAGAGCAGGAAAGCGTCCTCGTCGAGCCGGCCGTTGTGCACGATGGCGTTCTGGGTGTAGCCGGAAGTGTAGAGCACTTTGAGCCCGGGGCGCAGCTCCTGGGCGCGGCGCGCGAATTCGCGGGTGTTGACCGGGCCGGGCATCACGACATCGGTGAACAGCAGGTCGACGCGGGCGCCGCTGGCGATCACCGCGAGCCCCTGCTCGGCGCTTTCCGCCTTCAGCACGGCGTAGCCCAGATCGCTCAGGATATCGACCACCGCGGCGCGCACGCCCGGATCGTCTTCCACCACCAGGATGGCCTCGTCGCCGCCGGCGCCGGTGGTGACGACGGGGCCAAGGCCTTCCTGCGGCTTGCGGGTGCGCGGCAGGTAGAGCTTCACCGTCGTGCCGTGGCCGACCTCGCTGTAGACTTTCACATGGCCGCCCGACTGCTTGACGAAGCCGTAGACCTGGCTGAGGCCGAGGCCGGTGCCCTTGCCTTCCGGCTTGGTGGTGAAGAAGGGATCGAACACCCGCGCCATCACCGCCGGCGGCATGCCGGCGCCGGTGTCGCTGATCGCGAGCATGACGTATTGGCCGGCGGTCACTTCGGCATGCTGCGCGGCATAGGCGTCGTCGAGAAAAGCGTTGGCGACCTCGATGGTCAGCTTGCCGCCGCCCGGCATCGCGTCGCGCGCGTTGATCGCGAGGTTGAGGATCGCGTTCTCGACCTGGCTGGGATCGACCAGCGTGTTCCACAGGCCGCCGGAGACGATCGACTCGATCTCGACGCGCTCGCCCAAGGTGCGGCGCAGCAGGTCGGTCATGTCCTGGAGCAGGCGGCCGAGGTTGGTCGAGCGCGGATCGAGCGCCTGGCGCCGCGCGAAGGCGAGGAGCTGGCCGGTGAGGCGCGAGCCACGCTCCACCGCGCTGATCGCGTTCTGCAGGCGCTCGGCGGTCTTGGGGTCGTCGCGCGCGCCGGCGGCGGCGAGATCGAGATTGGCGCTGATGATCTGCAGCAGGTTGTTGAAGTCGTGCGCGACGCCGCCGGTCAGGTGGCCGACCGCCTCCATCTTCTGCGCCTGGCGCAGCGCGCTTTCCGCCTGGACCCGCGCCGTGACGTCGGCGGCGGCGACCAGGAAGCCGGCGCCGGGCACCGCGGCGCGATAGATGTCGAGCTCGCGCTCGCCGCGCTTGAAGCGTTCGTAGCGGCTGTCGGCGGCGATCGCGAAATCGTCGAACCGGCGGCGCGACCGGTCGGTGTCGAATTGCCGGAAGGTGTCGAGCGCGGCGCCGATCGCGGCCAGGCGCTCGGGGAAGTCCATCAGGCGGAAGAACACGTTGTTGAAGGCGGCGACGCGGTCGGCCTCGTCGAACACCAGGACGCCGTCGCGGATGTTGTCGAGCGTCGCCTGGAGGATGGCGGCCTGGCGGCGGCGCCTGGCCTCGCTGACCGCCAGCCGCGTGTTGTTGCGCACCAGCATCGCGGCGGCGAGCAGGAGCACGAGCAGGGCCAGGACCGTCGCCAGGATCGCAGCCAGGATTTCGGAACGCTCCACCGCATGGCGCGCGGCGATGCGCGCGTCGAGTAGTTCTCGCTCGTTGGCGAGGCCCAGCGCCACCAAGCTGCGGAGCGCGACCATGGCTTCGCGGCCTTGATCCAGCTTGGCCCTGAGCGGAGACTCCGCCAGCGGCGCCGTCGTCGCCGAGGCGAGCACTTGCTGCAAAAGGCGAAGCCGCACGTTCAAGAGGGCCTTGATCTGCTGCGCCCGCCGCTGCTGGCCGGGGTTGTCGCGGGTGAGGCTCTCGAAGGCGCTCAGATGACGGGCTACGCGGGCATGGGCGTCACGGTAAGGCTTTAGAAAAGCATCCTCATGGGTCAGCAGGTAGCCGCGCTGGCCGGTCTCCGCGTCGGTGGCATCGGCCTGCAATTCGTGCAGCGCGTTGATCACCTCATAGGTATGCAGCACCCAGCCCTGCTGCACCCGTTCGCCCTCGGCGAAGGCGGCGGCGATGTAGACGGCGCCGGCGAGCACCAGGAAGAGCGGCACCGAAGCGAGCAGAATCCAGCGATTGACGGCCAACACACCCCCCAGGCCCGATGCGCCGGAAGGCAAACGGCTGTCGCCCGAATTGGTTGCGTCCAAGGGAACCCCGCGATCAATGCCGTGCCAAAGCGATGCGCTCTTCGGCCCAAGCGTCCCGGATTCGGCAACTGCTGGGTGTGACGGTGATACCATCGCGGGGCGCGGCGGGCAAAGTTCCCGGAGGGCGGCGTCAGAAATGCCTTTTGGCGAATGTCCGTCCGGAAGCCGTCTTCAGATATGCCTCGAATTTGTCGGCCTTGTCGTGGTCCGAAAACGCGATGTACCCCTCCAGCCTCCAAGGCCGGAATTTGCGCGTGTGAACGGAGCCGCCGCGATTGTGGTCAGCGAAGCGCGCTTTCAGATCGCCCGTGCCGCCGACGTAGTATCGGTCTGGAACCGCAAGGCTTTGAATCATGTAGACGTATTTCATCCATCCGCCTCCGCACCAATGCGAATGGAACATAACCTGCGCCAGCCCGCCTTCGCTGCGCTACGGCGTGGCATCCGCCTTCGCTAGCGCCCCCGGCATTTGTGATCTTGGCTGAAAGATCACGCCGAAGCGCTAGCGAAGGCGGATGGTCGGAGAGAGAGGATTCGAACCTCCGGCCCCTAGCTCCCGAAGCTAGTGCTCTACCAGGCTGAGCTACTCTCCGATCCGCTTCGAAGGCGCCGGGCAGCGCCTCGTGTCGGTCGCCGGGGACCGTTGGGTTCCGGCGCGGGAGGCGACCTTATATAGAGGGCGCCCGGACCCCGCAACGGGCGTTGAACCGGGATTCGTCACATAGCAGGATCGCCCTATGATCCTGGTCGGCCAGTACGATTCGCCCTATGTCCGCCGCGTCGCGGTATCGCTGCGCCTGCTCGGTTTACCCTACGAACACGACCAGCGCTCGGTGTTCGGCGACTTCGACGCCATGCGCCGGACCAACCCCCTGGGCCGCATCCCCTCGCTGGTGCTGGACGAGGGCGAGGTGCTGATCGATTCCGCCGCCATCCTCGATCATATCGACGAGAGCGTCGGGCCCGAGCGCGCCCTGATCCCGCCACGCGGCGCGGCGCGGCGGGCCTGCCTCAAGCGCATCGCGCTGGCCACCGGCGCGATCGACAAGGCCGGCGGCGCGGTGGTGTATGAGCGGCTGGTGCGGCCGTCGCGCTATCGCTGGCCGGAGTGGATCGAGCGCTGCCGGACCCAGGCGGTGACCGCGCTGGCGGCGCTGGACGCGGCGGACTGGCCGGACGGCGAGCGCCTCGACCAGTCGCAGATCACGGCGGCGTGCCTGCTGTTCTATCTGCGGCTCAACGCGCCGGAGATGATACCGCCGGGGCGGTATCCGGCGCTCGACGCGCTGCTGGCGCGCTGCGAGCCGCTGGACGCGTTCCAGGCGACGGCGTTCACCGAGTACAAGGTGCCGCGGGCGGAATGATTCAGGCCGATCTCTCTCGGTGTCATGGCCCGCCGGAGTGCGGGCCATCCAGTTGAAATCCTGCTCATGCTCGGCAGAAGGGATCGCCGCCCAGTTTTCGATACCGGTAGCGCACAAACTGGGTGGCCCGCACTCCGGCGGGCCATGACAAGTGAGGTAAACTTTCAAAATGACGCGGCTCCGCGTGCATAAAAACCCGCGTTGAAACGCGGGAGGACAGGCCCTATGGTCCGCCGCCTTCGCCTACTGGGGCGTCGCCAAGCGGTAAGGCACCGGATTTTGATTCCGGCATTCGAAGGTTCGATCCCTTCCGCCCCAGCCAGCCTTCGTTGCTTCGCAACTTCGGCTGGCTTACGCCCGCCCAAGCTTTGGTAGCATCGACGATATGGCAAAACCCTCCGCCAAACCCCGCGCCCGGCGCCTGGCTCCTGAGAAACGGCGGGCACAGATCCTCGACACCGCGGTCGGACTGATCGTCGCCGCCGGCAACACCGGATGCACGCTGGAGCAGGTCGCGGCCGCCGCCGGGATCAGCAAGCCGCTTATCTACAAATATTTCCCGCGCCGCGAGGACCTCCTGGGCGCGATCATGGAGCGCGAATTCGCCGAGCTCAGCGGCCGCGGCCTCGACACCATTCCGCGCGACGTGCCCATCGAGCGCGTCATCCGCGGCACCGTCGAGCGCGCCCTGCACTATTATTTCGAGCGCGGTCCGATCGTGCGGCTGCTCGCCGCCGATCCCGCCATCGCCGCCCGGATGCGGGCCGGCAATCGCGGCTCGCGCCGCTCGACCACCGA